>CALGOA010000112.1 GCA_937958015.1 uncultured Acidimicrobiales bacterium
GCATGAACCACACCGGCACCCGGTTGGCGTCGGACCCCGGTTCACCGGGGATCTGGCGGGCGGCACGAAGAAGGGGGAACACCCTTTCAGGATACGCCCAGCCGACGCGCCCCCTTGGGGTCGAACGGCACCTCTTGTGAAGTTGGGCCGGACTCTCACCTGGCTCACCGAATACCGAGCGCCTGTTCCAGTTCGTACAATTCGTCGGACTCTTGACCCCACATGTCATTCCAGTCGGACATGGTGTTGAGAAGCACTCTCTTTCCGCCTCGGGTCGCGTAGGGCACGCCCATAGACGAACCGAACGTGGTGTGCTCATCGAGAATCACAACATCACGCCGGAGGCCTGCAACCGAGCGAAGACGGTTTCCGTCGACTTCGATATAGAAGACCCTTTTTCGACCGTGCAGCGCTGCTAACCCGATGACTGCAGCAACAAAACCCCCAACCCTGCCCGGAGCTGATCCGACGGCCATCCCGAACAGTCCGATCGCAAGCACGCCGCCGAAGAACACACAGAAAAGATTGATTGGGCCTTGGTGATAGAAACGACCTTGCGGCAGGGCTTCGACCTCCTCGGGAGTCATTTTGCACCACCGACCGGCACGAGCAAAGGTTTAGAACAGCGAGGTCTGGTCGTTCGCGGGTTCCGCGGATTCGGCGGCGGGGGCTTGGGACGTCGAAGTTCCGTCGAATCCGAGCCGTTTGCTCAGACCGAAAGTGCCGTCGTCGTCGGCATCCATGGCGGCCGGGTCGCCGATGATCGTCATGCGCTGCGTGGACCGGGTGAGTGCCACGTACAGACTGCGGAATCCCTGCGGATTCTCATCGACGATCCGTTTGGGGTCGACGATGATCGACGCATCCACCTCGAGGCCCTTGACCAAGCCGACGGGGACGATCGTGAGGCGGCTGTCGAGGCTGTCCTGAGGAGCACGCCCAACCTCCACGCCGGCCGATTCCAGGGCGGCTTGAACCTCGTCGGCGAAAGACTCGGGCGTGATCAGCGCCGCGTTGCCGCCGCCGGCCCTGCCGATCTCGAGCTCTGCGGCCGCGACCACCTCGTCCAATAGTTCAGCGGTTGACGACGTGGCAACCATGACCGGCGGGTTTCCGTCGTCGCGTACCGACGTTGGTGGCGTGAGCTCGGGAGCCGCCAACGGCAACACCTCCGCCGCCACCTCCATCAGAGGTGCCGGTATCCGGTAACCGACGGTGAGCTCCCGACGCTGACCGGGCTTCTTGTCCGGCAAGTGTTCGAGGATTTCGTCCCACGAGTCGTGAGCCCAGGCTCCGGTGCTCTGAGCGATGTCGCCAACGACGGTCATCGATCCGGTGAGCGAACGACGGGTCAACATCCGAAGCTGCATGGGAGAAAGATCCTGTGCCTCGTCCACGACGATGTGTCCATAGGTTCGGGGGTCATCATCGGCGGTTTGACCAGGCAGCCGACCCAGGATCTCCCGGGCTTCATCGAGCAACGGGACGTCGTCGGCGGTCCAGATCCGATGGGCGAGCATGCCAACCTCTTCGCGCTCTCGGTACAACGCCGCCCGAGCGCCGGAATCGAGCCGACGTCCGGCGGAGCCGAGCAGAGCCTTCGAACCGAAGAGATCATGCAGCAACTGTGCGGGTGTCAGTACCGGCCACATCCAATCCAGCGCCTCGCGGATGAGCGGATCTCGGCGAAGTGTTTCCTTCACTTCCTTGATGCTCAGCTCGTCGGAATGATTGTCGACGAGGGTCTCAAAGAGGCGGCTCTCGACAAATCCTCGCGACGAGTTGTGGTAGCTGGATCGCTGCTGGGCCTGCTCGACGATGTATCGGGACTGGTTGACGGTAAGCCGCAACACCCGTGACCCGAAACCGACCCGGAGGTCCTCACGCAGTGGCCGCTGCCGGTCCTTCACCGCTCGACCCAACACGTTCACCATGCGGAGATCGCCCTTGATTCGAGCCGATTCCAGTCGATCCCGGCCCCTGACCCGAACCGCGCCGCCGACGAGATCGGCCAGCACCCGCATGTGCACGCCGGCCTCACCGAGCGAGGGAAGTACCTGCTCGATGTATCCGAGAAAGAGCCGGTTGGGTCCGATCACCAGCAGGCCCTGTCCGTCGAGCGGGAAGCGGTGGGTGTAGAGCAGGTAGGCGGCCCGATGCAGGGCCACCACGGTCTTGCCCGTACCGGGACCTCCCTGCACGACCAGAACCCCGGGAAGGGGGGCACGGATGATCTCGTCCTGCTCGCCCTGGATCGTTCCGACGATGTCGCCTAGCTGACCCGTGCGCGACGTCTTGAGGGCTGCCACCAGCGCCCCTTCGCCCCGCAGTTCCCTGCCATTGACCGAAACCACCTGCTGGCCCCGGGCATCCCCGAAGAACTCGTCCTCCAGACCGATCAGCGTCTCACCCCGGCTGATGAAATGGCGTCGACGGACAAGGCCCAACGGGTCCGAACCTGTGGCCCGGTAAAAGGGCTCCGCAACCGGCGCCCGCCAATCCACGATCAACGAATCGCTGTCTTTGTCGGCCACCGCGATGCGGCCGATGTGATAACTGCCGCCGCCGTTTTGTTCGTCCTGGTCGATTCGGCCGAAACACAGTGATCGTGATCCCAGGTTCAGACCGGCCAGTCGGTGAGCGATGTTCTCATTGATGACCTCGCGCTCCCAGCGGGCCTGGTTCGTGCCTCCCTGGCCGACCTCGACCATCGTTTGCAGCTGGACGGCTTCGTTGCGCATCTCTTCCAGCCGTCGGTGAGCATGGTCGAGAAACGCCTGCTCAGCGGCCAATTCGGGGTGTTCGGAGTTGTCGTTGGGTGACGGGTCGGACAATCGATGCTCCTTTTTGGGGGCATACGATTGTACGCAGTCGCGCCAGCGATACCGCCGTGACTCTGGGCCGAACACCCTGTTCAACGGCTCGACTCAGAACAATTGTCTACAAATCATTGACGAATCCCGGCAGATGTGTAGATAATCGTCAAACGGAGCGAGATCTGCACACCGTGCTCCAAAGGGGATCGACCATGACCGAGACAGTGACCGAGCCGCATGTGGACTTCGCCACCCATCCCGATCGATACCGACACTGGCGTCTCGATGTCGATGGCTCGGTTGCCACGCTCACGATGGCCATCGAGCCATCGGCCGGTCTGCGCGACGACTACGAGCTCAAGATGAACTCGTACGATCTCGGCGTTGATATCGAGCTGAACGATGCCGTCCAGCGGCTTCGGTTCGAGTACCCCGGTGTCAAGGTGGTCGTGGTCACCGGCGGCATCGACAAGATGTTCTGCGCCGGCGCCAACATCACGATGCTGGCGGGTTCCTCCCACGCCCACAAGGTGAACTTCTGCAAGTTCACCAATGAAACCAGGAACTCGATCGAGGATTCCTCCTCGAACAGCCAGCAGGTCTGGATCGCCGCTGTCAACGGAACCGCGGCGGGCGGCGGCTACGAACTGGCGTTGGCCTGCGATGAGATCCTGCTGGTCGACGACCGGTCCTCCGCAGTCTCGCTTCCCGAGGTCCCGCTGCTGGCCGTCCTGCCCGGTACCGGCGGACTCACCCGGGTCGTCGACAAACGGTTCGTGCGCCGCGATCTGGCCGATGCGTTCAGTACCCGGAGCGAAGGTGTCCGGGGCCAAACCGCTCTCGATTGGGGGCTGGTCGACGCCATCGCCCCCTCCAGTGAGTTCCAGGCGCTGATCGCTGCTCGGGCCGAGGCCCGCGCCGCTGGCTCGGATCGACCCGACGACGGAATCGGTGTGGCCCTCATCGAACTCGATCGAACAATCGAGGTCGACTCGGTGGCCTACTCGAACGTGACCGTAGCGATCGACCGCTCGCTCGGCACCGCGACGTTCACTATCTCCGCTCCCACCGCTGCCCAGCCAACATCGGGAGACGAGCTGGTCGAAGCGGCCGCCGGCGGTTGGCTCTTCCAGACCGCCCGTGAGCTCGACGATGCAATCCTGCACCTCAGGTTCAACGAACCCGAGGTCGGAACCTGGGTCTTCAAAACCACCGGATCAGGCGACGCCGTTGCTGGGGCGGAGGAAGTTCTCGCCAGCGATCCCGACCACTGGTTCGTGCGCGAGGTCCGCCTACTGTGGGCCCGTGTTCTGAAGCGGGTCGATGTTTCGGCCCGTTCTCTCGTGGCTCTTATCGAACCCGGAAGCGCCTTCGCCGGTCCACTGGCGGAACTCATCCTCGCCGCCGACCGGAGTTACATGCTCGAAGGCACCTGGGAGGATCATGACGAACCACCGGCCCCGGCGACGATCCGCTTCACCGGTTCCAGCCTCGGCCTGTTCCCGATGTCCAACGGACTGTCGCGGCTCCAAACCCGGTTCTGGGGGCGCGACGTAGCACTCCAAGCGGCCATAGACATGGTTGGCAAGGATCTTTTGGCCGCCGATGCGCTCGCCGCCGAGATGGTCACGTTCACGCCTGACGATCTCGATTGGCATGACGAGGTTCGCCTCATGCTGGAGGAACGCAACAGTTTCTCGCCCGACGCGCTGACCGGCATGGAGGCGAACTACCGATTTGTCGGCCCCGAAACCATGGAGACCAAGATCTTCGCTCGCCTTACAGCGTGGCAGAACTGGATCTTCCAACGCCCGAACGCCGTCGGCTCCGAGGGCGCTCTGCAGCGTTTCGGAACCGGCTCCCGACCCACCTACGACCCAAAGAGAGTGTGAACCATGACATCCGCCCGAACATCGGTGACCGTCGATATCGACGCCAAGATTCCCAACAACGTTGACCTCAAGAGTGATCGTCGCCTACAGCGCGCTCTCGAGTCATGGCAACCAAAGTTCATCCGCTGGTGGGAGGAACTCGGTCCCGCAGCGTTCAAGGAGAACCCGGTGTTCCTCCGCACCGCGATCGACGTTGGTCAGAAAGGATGGGCAAACTTTGATCACGTCTCCATGCCGGACTATCGGTGGGGTGTGTTTCTGGCCGAACCCGAACCGGATCGAAAGATCGCGTTCGGGGAACACAAGGGTCAGGACGTTTGGCAGGAGGTTCCCGGCGAGTACCGGTCCGATCTGCGCCGACTGATCGTGGTCCAAGGTGACACCGAGCCAGCGTCGGTTGAACAACAACGCCAACTCAGTCTCACGGCCCCATCGCTCTACGACATGCGCAACCTGTTCCAGGTCAACGTCGAAGAGGGGCGGCATCTGTGGGCGATGGTGTATCTGCTGCACCGGTACTTCGGCAAGGATGGGCGCGACGAGGCCGACGCCATGCTCGAACGTCACTCGGGCGACGAGGACAACCCGCGAATCCTGGGTGCGTTCAACGAAGAGACCCCCGACTGGTTGTCGTTCTTCTTCTTCACCTACTTCACCGATCGGGACGGCAAGTTCCAGCTGGCCTCGATGAGGGAATCTGCCTTCGATCCGCTAAGCCGCACATGCGATTTCATGCTGAAGGAAGAAGCGCATCACATGTTCGTCGGCGCCTCCGGCATCGGCCGGGTCGTCAGCCGAACGCTCGAATTGATGGCAAAACACGACACCAGGGATGTGCATCCCTACGGAGGAATCAACCTCGATGTCCTCCAGAAGTACCTGAACTTCCACTACTCGGTGAGCCTTGATCTGTTCGGGGCTGAGACTTCGACCAACGCTGCGAACTACTACTCGGGCGGCCTCAAGGGGCGATTCCACGAGGAGCGTCGGGACGACGACCATCTCCTCAAGACGCTCTATCGCAATGTGCCCGACATGTCCGATGCGAGCATCGGTAGCCGTGAGGTAACCCAGTTGGCAGCCCTGAATGAGACGCTCCGCGAGGACTACACGGTCGACTGCCAGAAGGGGGTCGACCGCTGGAATCGGTCACTGTCGGAAATGGACACCGGCGTCGAGTTCCGCCTACCCCACATCGGATTCAACCGTGATGTCGGCACTTTCCGAGACCACCATGTAAGTCCAGACGGCACCGTGCTCACTGCAGCCGAGTGGGAAGAGTCAAAGGATCTGTGGCTCCCGAGCGACGACGACAAGGCGCACGTCAAGTCCCTGATGGTCGGTGTGACCGAACCCGGGAAGATGGCGGGCTGGATCGCACCACCGACCTCGGGAATCAATCTAAAGCCGGTCGAGTTTGAGTACGTTCGAGTCTGAGCGAACCAACTGAGGGCGAGGTTCAAAGGGGGACCGTCTATGAGTGAGTTGTACAACGCGGCCGCGTGGCTGATCGACCGGCATCTCGAAGAGGGTCGCGGTGATCGTGTCGCCGTGCGCTGTCAGGGCGTCGACACCACGTATCAGGGCATGCAGGCCGAGATCTTTCGCGCCCAGAACGCGCTCGATCAGATTGGCGTAGGGGCGGGCGATCGGATGGCCCTGGTGCTCAATGACGACCTGGACTTTCCAGCATGGTTTCTCGGAGCGTTGCGTTCGGGCGTTGTTCCAATACCACTCTCGACGATGCTCACCGGCCCCGAACTTGGCGCGATCATCGCTAACTCTGGAGCAACTGCGATCGTCCTTGCGGGAGCCTTCATCGATGCCGCCGGCGCCATCGCAGACGCCGCACCGCAGGTTTCCACGCTCGTCGACTGTGGTGATGAGACCAATGCGCTGGGTGTAGATCGTTTGCGGGTTGAGAAGTGGTCCAGCTTCTCGGATCGCACCGAACACGCCGTAGCTGCGACGACGAGGGAATCCCCGGCATTCTGGCTCTACAGCAGCGGCACCACCGGTTTCGCCAAGGGTGTCATGCACATCCACGGCAGTATGCAGGCAACGGCCGAGACGTATGCCGAACACGTCCTGAAGGTCAGCGCAGGGGATCGATTCCTCTCGGTTGCGAAGTTGTTCTTCGCCTATGGCCTGGGGAACTCATTGACCTTTCCCTTCTCGGTCGGCGCCACCACGATTCTCAATCCCGCCCGACCAACGCCACCGTCGTTCATCGATCTGGTCGGGGACGAGCAACCAACGCTGTTCTTTTCAAGCCCGGGTTTCTGTGCTGCGCTGCTGGATGCCCAACCCGAACCCTCTGCCTTCGGGTCGGTGCGAGCCACCGTGACCGCCGGCGAGTCGCTTCCGGCGGATGTACAGATTCGGTTCAATGAGCTCACCGGTACCCCGGTGCTCGACGGCATCGGGTCCACCGAACTGCTCCACATCTTCATCTCGAACACGCTCGAACATCAGACGCCCGGTTCGAGTGGGGTGATGGTCCCCGGCTACGACGCCCTCATCCGCAACGACGAGGGTGACGAGATCACCGAGGTCGACACGCCCGGTTATCTCCACGTGCGCGGCCCATCCGCAGCGATTGGATACCACGAGCGACCCGAGGCCACCGCCGCAGCGTTCGTGGATGGCTGGGTGAGAACGGGCGATGTGTACGTGAGGGGCGAAGGTGACACCTGGACCTTCCTCGGCCGCAACAACGACATGATCAAGGCGGGCGGCATATGGGTCTCACCCGCAGAGGTGGAAGGTGCGCTGGTCGAACATGCCGACGTGCTCGAGGTGGCGGTGGTTGGAGCCCGCAACGACCGTGGTCTCGAGGAGGTCGTGGCGTTTGTGGTGCCTGCCACGGGGGCGACGCCGGACCTCGACGAGCTGGGACAGCACTGTCGCGACCGGATGGCCTCGTTCAAACGACCGAAGCGAATCCTGATCGTCGACACGCTTCCCAAAACCGCAACCGGAAAGATCCGTAGGTTCGCACTGCGCGAAGACCTCAACACCGGCGCGGGCCCATGACCGCGTCGGCTCCCGGTGGTGTTTCGGCACCGGGCCCCTCGGGCATGCTGCCAGCCCGACGGGGTGGGGCGAAGGCGCTACTGCTCACGGTGCTCGGAGAATTCGTCGCTCCAACGAACGACGACGTCTGGACCTCAACCCTGGTAGCGGCGGCGCACAGCCTGGGAATCGGGGAGAAGAACGCTCGTCAAGCCATCGCCCGGATGGGGGAGCAGGGCCTCATCGAAGCCTCTCGTCATGGCCGCACCGTCCGGTGGGGTCTCACCGCCCGGGGTCGAACCCTTCTCGAATCCGGAGCCCGTCGGATCTACAGCTTCGGCACCGGATCGGTTGGCTGGGATGGTGAATGGCTCGTCGCCCACTGTGCGGTGGCAGAGTCTCAACGCGGTGTGCGCAGTGATCTTCGAAAGCGGCTCGGGTTCCTGGGATTCGGCGAACTGTCGCCGACACTGCTGATCTCACCCCACGGCGAACGCGAGAGCGAACTTCGTGTGGTGCTCGCCGAGTTGGGACTGATGGCCGACAGTGTTGTGCTGCGATCGCGAACCGGCGGCCCGACCGAAGACATCGACCTCGCCAACCGGGCCTGGAATCTCAGCGATCTTGGTGCTTCCTATGCCGAGTTCAGCAGCGGTATGAGCGCCGTGATACCCACGTCTCCATCGGATCATTTCCGGGCGCTCGTCGAGTTGGTTCACGACTGGCGCCGGTTCCCCTTTGTCGATCCCGAGTTGCCGACCCAGCTCCTGCCAACCGACTGGGCTGGCCACGAGGCCGCACAGGTGTTTCATCGCCAGCGGTCGGCATGGTCGGCCCCGGCCCAGGCGTGGTTCGCCGGTCTTTAGGTTCCCGCGAGTTTGGCAACCACGGGAGCGAACGATTCGATGTTCTCCGCACCCAGCGTGATGTAGCTGAAACCGTAGGTCTCCCGGCGTTCGACGAGCGTGTCCGCGATCTGGTCGATGTTGCCGACCACCGCCAGAGGTGACGCCAACGCCTGATCCTTGTCCATTCCCAAGCCAGGACCGAGCGCCTCGGCCGTACCGTCGCGGTCGTCGGTGATCATGGTCATAAAGATGCGGACCTGCAGTTCGATTTCGTCGAAGCGGTCACCGGCGCCTTCACGAACCCATTCGATCTTCTCGGCATATCGTTCGGCGGTCGCGTCAGCGACGGTGGTCTCGTCGATCGCGCCCGATTTCAGATTGGGATTCACCCCGACGATGTCGGCGTGTTGACCGGCCAGTTTCAGCATCCGCGGTCCGCCGCCGCCAACAAGAATCGGCACCGGATCCTGGACTGGTTTTGGCTGCAGATCCAGTTCCTTCACGTTGTAGTGCTCGCCCTCGTGGCTGAACTCGCCTTCGCCGAAGAGGCCCCGCAGGATCTGTATCGATTCGATCATTCGATCGATCCGAACGCCGGGCCGGTCATAGGCCAAACCCATGGCGTCGTAGTCGGTCTTCATCCAACCGGCTCCGATGCCGAGTTCTAGGCGTCCTTCCGAGAGGATGTCGAGCGTCGCCATCTCGCTGGCGAACGTGACCGGGTGCCGATAGTCGTTGCACCACACCAGTGCGCCCACTCGAAGATCGGTCGTGACGTCCGCAGCTGCCATCAGGGCCGGCGTTGGGGAGAGTTGTCCATCGAAGTGATCGGGCAGGCTGAGCGAGGAATATCCCAGGTCCTCTACCTTCCGGGCCTGATCCACCCATTCGGCCCGGCTGTGCGCGGTTTTGGCTTGGATTCCGAATCGAAACGGCGTAGGCATGCGCGAAGGATAGGTATCGCTGCGGCCGCTCACCCACCTTTTCGATCCCACCGGCGCAGGGTTCTCAGTTCGAACGGTGCTTCGTTGCGTAGTCGTTCCGGTGGTGGTGGCAGCTGCTGGTGAAGGCGCAGCGGAGTTGGCTTTATCCCGGTTCCTGCTGACCAAAACCCCGAGATCCGACATCGTGTTGATCGAGCTCCCGGTGGGCTTCGGCCAATGCGTGCAACCGATCGCGAAGATCGGCCAGTTCGTTGCGAATCTCGGGGGTGGCATTGTTGCGTTCATAGACCCCGCGCGACAGTTCCTCGACGCTGCTGACCAGGCTCTCGGTGGTATCGAGCGCCTGCTTGCGAGCCGGACCCCGAAGCAGTGCTGCTCGTACAAGTTCGTGTTCGATCATGATCGCCTGTGTGCCGAGCGCATCGGCCTCGGTGGGGCTATGAACCGACCGGGCCAGGGTCATGGCATTGAC
>CALGOA010000113.1 GCA_937958015.1 uncultured Acidimicrobiales bacterium
GGCGGTGTCGTCTTCGGGATACCGCATCCGCTGACCGATCTCTTGGATGATCTCCATGCCGACCTCGGTGTGATCGCCGGGGTAACCCTTGCCGATGTCATGCAGCAGTGCTCCGACGACCAGCAGGTCGGGCCGGCTGACCCGTTCGGCCAGGGCCGACGCGTTCACCGCGGCTTCACAGAGATGTCGATCGACGGTAAAGGTGTGCAACACGTTGCGTTGAGGTTGGCTGCGAACCGTGCGCCACTCGGGCACGATTCGTTCCATCAGACCGAACATGTCGAGGTCTTCGACGACCGAAAGCGCCGCCTTACCGGCCAGGAACAGCCGCGCGAAATGGGCGCGCATCGTTTCGTCCCAGAAGTTGTCGAGCGGTGGACATTCCACCTCGAGCCGGCGCAAGGTGTCTCGATCGATCGGCAGCGACCGTTCCGCAGCGGCCACGGCCAACTCGAGCAGCAGGTGGGGGTGCTGGGCTGGGTTGGCCGTGCCGGTCAACGTGAGGGAACCGTCACGAATCTGGACGTCATCGGACAACAATGCGTCACGGTCCCGGTTGGGCGCCGCGGCTTCCCGTTCGGCTCGACGCCAGCGGCGCCACGCCTCATCGGAGTTCCACGCGATGCGCCGCGATGCCAACGAGACGGTCTTCATGAGTTCCTGACCCGATGCCTTACCTAGCGCCCCGGCCACGGTGTCCTGGTCGTCGAGCGTCAGACGATTGCTGGTCCGACCCGTGCTGCGGTGCAGTTCCACCCGGGCGCCGATGAGGATGTCCGCCTCGTCGTCCAGTCCCACCAGGAGGTCCGCGGCGAACCCGGGCTCCATCGATTCGGCCCAGCGGAGCGAGTCCAGATCGCGGAGGCCGCCTCGTCCCTCCTTCAGATCGGGTTCAAGCCGGAACGCCACGTCGCCGTATTCGGTGTGGCGATCGGCGACCACCCGCGCCAGTTCTCGCATCTGCGCCTTGGCCCGTTTCTGTCGGGCTTTGTCGACCGCAACGATGACGTCCTCAAGAACCTGAGGGTCACCTGCGATCAAACGCATTTTGGTGAAGGCAGTGGACCGCTCCAGCTCGGCACTGGCCAGCTTGGCCGCCTCGCGAGGGGTCAACACCGCATGACCCAATTTCAGGTTGCGATCCCAGATCGGATACCAGACCCGCTCGGCGATGTCAGCCACGTCACGGCGTTTGGAGTGAAAGAGCACGAGGTCGAGGTCGGATTCGGGCCACAACACTCCCCTGCCGTAGCCTCCCACCGCTACGAGCGCCACCTTCGCATCGTCGTCACCCACGGCTTGGCCGAAGAGGTCCCGCAGCCACGCATCGGCGGCGTCGGAACGGGCCCGGCAGTAGTCGATGCCGCTGAGATCGTCGGCGCGAAATCCTTCGAGGCCAGTCACTGCGTCGTTCACCCGGGTCACCGTTGCGACTTTGCCACAGGAGCGAGCAGTTCGGGCATTCTGCGGAAGAAGACCGATCGGGCCATCACGGCATCGAACCCAGCGTCGAGCGCATCATCATGGCGATCGGTATCGACGTGGGACCCGAAGCCCACGACGTGGGCGTTGTCGATCCGAAAGTCGGCCGGAGCGCTGGTGCGATCCAGGTCGACGATGACCAGGTCGGGTTCGGTGGACTCGGCGAATTCGGTCAGCTTGCCTGCAGACCGGACATGGGTAACGACGAACGGATCGAACCTGGTGCGATCACCGAGGTCGGGAGCGAACACCACGACGATCGGTTGTGGCTCGGGGTCGGCGTGACGTTTCAGATGTACGTGCGCCTTGGCCGCGCCCCATGCCAGTCCGGGCTCGTGGAGGTCAGCATGAATCTCGGCGAAGGTGGCCGGGGTGAGGCGATAGTCGTCATCGGGTGAGATCTCGATCGTGCGGGCGTCGCGTGCGACAGGCTCGGCTCCCATCGCCCGCAGCTCCTCGGAGAGCACCGGCACCAGACGCCGAACGATCTCAAGCGGGCTTGACCACTGCTGGTCGATATCGGTTTCCAACAGGCGACGGACCTCGGTGAGCACCTCGGCGCCCGGACCGGCCGCGATGCGTTCGGCCACGGCACCGAGTTCGGACCCATCGACCGCACCGGCGCGCTGGCCCAGGATGAGACGAATCCACTCGGGCACATGTCGGTCGAGCGAATCGGCCAACGCCGACGCGTAACCAGCAAGTTGGGCAGCCTCGGTTGGGGACTCGGTCACCCTAGGAAGGGTAGAGAGCTTGACGCATCGAAAGCTCTACCCGCCGCTTCTGACGGTTCACCTTCAGAACCTTTACCTGAACCTCGTCGCCCCGAAGCACGATCTCGGAGGGATGACTGGGTCGGTACTCGGCCAGCTCGCTCAGATGGACCATGCCTTCGGCGGGTCCGATGTCGACGAAGACCCCGTAGTCGACCAGCCGCTTCACCTTCCCGCTGTAGATCGCTCCGGTCTCGATGCTGGCCAGCGGGTCCTCGATCAGGTCCTTGCGACTGAACGACACCCGACGCTTCTTCACCTTCAACTCGATGACCTTCACTTCGAGTTCCTGGCCAACGGTGACCAGCCCCTTCGGGGAGCCAACCCGTTCCCAGCTCATCTCGCTGACATGGAGCAGGCCTC
>CALGOA010000114.1 GCA_937958015.1 uncultured Acidimicrobiales bacterium
GCACTTCCCGCCAGAGGGGCGAGGACCGGATTGGCCGTCAGAGCGTTCTCGAGATAGCTGCGAGCGAAGACCTCGTCATTGCCACCAACCACGTCACCCAGGTTGTAGGTGTCGGCCCGGTTGGCGAGCATGTCGGGAATCTGGAATCGTTCGCCGCTCTCGGTGTACGGGTTTCCCGCCATGATCACGGCGAATCGTTTGCCTCGAAGGTCGAAGGTGCGCGATTCGCCGTTCCAAACGCCTTCGATTCGCCGCTGGCCGTCGGTGAGTGAGATGAATCGCTGGAGGAACTCTGGATTCGTGTGTTGAATGTCGTCTAGGTACAGGATCACATTCGTGCCCACTGCGAAAGACAGGTTGATCCGGTCGATCTCTCGTGCGGCCGTGGCGCTGGGCGCCTGGGCCGGATCGAGCGACGTGACATCGTGGCCGAGTCCGGGACCCGACACCTTGACCAGCGCCATACCCAACCGGTCGGCTAGATACTCGACGAGTGTCGTCTTGCCGTAACCGGGAGGCGAGAGCAACATCAAAAGACCGGATCGGGCACCGGTCTGGTCCTCCACTGTCCCGATCTGGCGGGCGAGATTGTCGCCGATCAGCGGGAGGTACACCTTGTCGATCAGCTGGTTGCGTACGAAACCTTCCGGCACCGACGGTTCCAGATCATCGATGCGAAGGCGGGTTCGGAGGTCGGCAAGCGTGCTGCGGCGGGCCCGATTGAATCGGCGGAAGGCCGGAAGCGCCTCTTCGACGTGGTCCTCGACCATGGCCAGAAGTTCGTCGACACGGCCGGTCAGGGTTCCGGAGTCAAGCGTGGGGTGTTGTCCGACCAGATTTTCAACGGCGAATGCGGTGTCGGCGTCGTAGACCCGACGCGGCAGGTCCGGGGTCAGGAGCATGACCGCGATTTCTTCCACCAGTGGAAGCTCGTGGGGCTGCATATTCCGGCGCAGATAGTCCTCGAGGACCGACCGGGCGGCAACGGTGTCGTCGTCCAGGCGGGCGAGCACGCTGGTCACGTCGGCGTTCTTGCGCATCGACTGGGCCAGACCGGTCGCGGACGGCGTCGTCGCAAAGGCGAGACCGTCGGGGTGGCGAAGCTCACCCAACAAATACCGAGCCGCTCGGGCGCTGATGCCGAGGTCCTCAGCGAGTTCCGACGCGAGCCGGTCCAGCAGCGGTCGTGCGGTGTTGAGGGCAGTTGCCGCCGCGCCTCGGTCGCTCCACCGATCCCGCTGATCGGTTGGTGCGTGGAACCAGGCCAACTGAGCTTCGGCCCGTCGGGAGCCGACGGTGGCCAGCGGTCCCGCACCCACCAGCAGCGGTCCCGCCGCGGCTGCGATTCGGGCCGCGTCGACATCATGCACGCCACGGTCGTAGCCCTCATCCAACCGTTCATCCACGGCCGTCTGAACCAATGGCAACACCCGATCGAAGATCGTCTCGGTTGCGCCCGGGCCCGGCCGCTCGAACAGCGAGGCCATCGACGTCGGGTCGAGCATCATCCCGCGCAGCAGGTCGAACGCAAGGAAGGTCGACCGGTACAGCCGGTCGGTTTCCGACGCCACCGGTTGGCCCCAGAGGTCCTTGGCCGCATCGAGATCGTCCGAGCGGACCGGCATCCTGAGCTCGGTTCCGGTCAGTACCGCTTGAAGATGATCCTCACCCGGAACGATGGTGAGTTCCCGGGTCCGGGTGTCGACGCTGAAGCGATGTCGACCCAGTTTGACCGCATCACCGTCGTAGAGGTCCTGTCGGTCACGAAGGCTGCGGGCCGCTCCATCCCGAGCGGCGCCGAGTCGCGAGGCGAGCTCGTCGGCCCGGACCGGTTCACCCAGTTCGCGAAGGTCCTCGACCAACTTTCGAATGCGACCCACCATCGGATCAGCAGCGAAGAAGCCGTTGATCTGGTCGGTGGAGTCCAGTTGTTCTGCGCGTTGGGCGACGCGGTCGAGGGTCCGGGTAGCGGCGGAGACGAGGCGCTCAGACCGCTGTTGGCGATCGTCGACCAGTTGTTGCCGTTTGGCGCTGAGCGCTTCGGTGACCTGGTCACGACGGTTGGCCAGTTCGTCCAACTGGGCGTCGGTTCGCGGCCCTGCGGTTTCGAGTTGTTCCAGCTGCAGCAACAGCCGAGCGAGGGCCTCGTCACACTCTTCGGGTGTTCCGGCCCGGCCAACGGCGGTGGCGATCGATTGACCGAACAAGCCAAGTTCGGTGGCAAACGCAGCACCGGTCTCCGCCTCGATCAGTTCGGCCAGCCGACGTTCGACCCCGGCCCGGACCCGATTGAGTTCGGCGAGGACACCACTGACCTGTTCCAACACGTTGGTGCGAACCCGGGGGTCGTCAACGACGAGATCGCTGACGGTTCCAGCCACAACATCCATGGACGCCGCGACTCCATCGACCTCTTCGAGCAGTTCGTTGGCGGCAACCGACGAATCGGCGGCGGGAATCCGCTTGTCGATCGCAACGAGGCGGTCGTGGTAGGGCGAGAACGCGCCGTCGGATGCCAGGTGGGCGGCGGCCGTCTGGGCCAGACCGGCGTGGGCCGTTTCCGCCTGTTCGATCAGTTCATCAACTCGGTCGGTATCGATCTGGCGGCGTTCACGGGTTGTGTGGAGATGACCGATCTGAGCCCGGACGGATGCGAGTGCATCGATGTACGCCTCGGTGGTTCGAGGTGGGCCGAGACGCAGTTCCTCAAGGACCCGTAGAACCGACTCCTCAGCCTCGGCCAATGCGGACGCGGCACCAGCCTGTATCTCGAGCATCCGCTCGAACTCGTCGATGACCTGTTCGGCCACCAACCGGATGTCGTTGGCCGGTTCGGCCAGATTGCCGACCGTTTGATCCCCGGACCAGTGGTACGCATCGATGAATCGCCCGGCTGACGCGAGAAGATCGCCGTAGACCTCCGAGCTCGGCTGGACGTCGTCTACGAGCCGAGAGAGGGCGAAGGCATCGGCGATGCCTCGAACGAGACCGGCGTTGCCAATCCGGTCCAGGTCGCTAGTGCTCCTCGGTTGCGCCTCGTACCACTCGACGGTGGAGAACGGCGTGGCCCAAATCTGAATCGGGTGAATACGCGTAGGTTCCGCCTCCTCGCGAAACACCACCATGGTGCCGTCGTTGAAGAACGTGTGGCCGTGGCAGCTGATCGGCGCAATGACCTCCTGGCGAACAACGTTGTACGGCAGCAGGATGCTGAGGCCACTTTCACGTTCATGGAAGACGTACAGGACGTCTTCCCCGTTGGGCGAACGTTGAACCTCGAGCAGCTCCATGTCGCTGGTCTCTAGGTCGAAGGTCCGAACCTCGCCGGTCTTCAGATACACACCGCTGGGAAAGATGATGCCCTGGCCATCGGGCAACATTCGGAATGCCTGACCCAGGTCGTCGAGCCGAACCGCCGAATGGGTTAGGAGGTTGACCACGTAGAACCGATGGTGCAACTCGGCGTAGGGCAGAACGTCGAGCAACACAAAGTCACCGGAGATGGCATAACTGATCTGACAGTCCGCCAACGACTGGTCCGCATGTTCCATGCGATCGACCAGCAGTTCGGAGCCGGGACCACCGTCGTCGAGCAGGATATTCAGCGATCCACCGAGCGGATCGATAACCACCCGCTCCCCCACGGCCACGTGGGTGGAACCGATGTGGTCGGCCCGGGTGGTGAGGGTCCATTCAACGTCATGGCGGGCGGGGAACGCATGATCACGATCGCCCCGGGCGTCGAGATACCGCAAAGAACCGTCCGACTCCACCTGCCACCGGAGCACGCGAATATCGTTCGCCGCGGAGCCGGTCCGGAACACCGCTATCAGTCGATTCTGACGGCGATACAACTGCTGGAGCTGGGTCTCCTTGAAGTAGGTGTGGAGCTCGTCGAAATCCCGTCGGAAGTTGTCGTCGTCCAGCGCGCTGTCGTGGAGTCCGCTGGGATTGGGACTGAGAACCACCGTCCGCGGATCGTCGTCGTCACGCTCGTAGTGATGAACCGCAAAGACATCGTCGGAGCGGATCTCGGACTTGATACCCGCGGCGACGTTGTAGGCGAACAACATCTGGTCCCCAACGGTGGCAACGTCACGGGGCACCGCATTGGCTTCGGTCCGCACCCGCTCGGTCCCGAGCAACTCAAGTTCGGATGCACCAAACGTTTCAAGCCGGCGCTCGTTCAGCTGGGTGGCCCGGCGGCCGAGTTCGGCCGCCGCGGCTTCCAACCGGCCCCGGAGCAGGTCATAGGTTGACTGTGAGACCTGTTCAGCCATCTAGGGCCGATCTGTAACGACGGAGCCTGTCCCTTTTGTTACTGGCATCAGGAGCCCAGTCGTTTCATCAGGTCGGCCACGCTGAGGTCCCGGATGCCGTCGGACCCCAGACCGGCGACGGCTTCGGCGATCTTGGCGATCAGGTCCTCGTCACCGTTGGTGTATCGCTCGGTGATGGCACTGAGGGTCTCCGACTTGCCGACCATGCCGTCCACCTGCTTGCCCTGAACGATCGAGCCAACGAGTTTGTCGACGAACATGTCGGAGCCACCCACGATGTCGATGTTGGCCGCTTCGAGACCGGCTTTCATAGCGGTCGCCTGAGCTTCGGCGACGCCGACGTTGGCTTCGACCTCGGCCAGACGGACCGACGTATCGGCCTCGAGCCTGCGGACGAATTCCTCGTGCTCCTGGCCGACGCCTTCAAGTTCGCGCATCGCTGCGGCCTTGTCGGTGAGACCCTTGGCTTCGCCCTTCAGTTTGGCTTCGGTGACCTCTGCTTCGGCCATGCCGGCCTCGCGCAGTTTCGACGCTTCGGCTTCGCCGAGTTCCCGGACGGCAACCGCACGGGCCTTGTCGATGTTCACCTCGGCGAGACCGAGCTTTTCGTTGGCGAGCGCCTGTGCTTCAAGCACTTCGACATCGGCCAGTCCCGACGCTGCGCTTTCGGCCTGGATACCTTCGGCCAACCGGATCTTGGCCTGAGCTTCGAGCTGGCTCGACTCGAGTTCGGCCTTTGCCATACGAACCTGTTCGCTGGCCCGGAACTCGGCAGCTGCCTCGGCCGCCTCGGCAGCCTTAATGTCCTTGACCAGTGCGGCCTGCGCATCACCTTCGGCGAGGATCACGGCTGCGTCCTTGGACCGGGTGGCCTCTTCGACTACCCGCAGACTGGCGATGGCCTCTTCCTGTTCGGCGACGGTCTTGTCGACGGCCACACGGCTGCGGCGAAGATCGGCGATGGCGGCACGTTCCTCTTCGAGCGCCTTCTCTGCGGCGAGAGTCTCGACCTTGCGGCTCATATCCTCCAGCTCGGCAGCCTTGCGAACCCGCTCCTCCTCGACGGCCAGAACGCGTTCACGGTTCTTGCCAGCTACCGCGACCTCTCGTTCGAGGTTCTCTCGTTCGATGCCAAGCTTCTGGTCTACTTCAAGAGCTGCCATCTCGGCCTTCAGTCGTTCCTCGGAACGGATCGCCTCGGTGGTGGCTTCTTCACGGGCCCGCACGGTTTCAACCTCGCGCTTTTGACGGGCCTCAGCGTCTGACTGCTGGCGTTCCAGTTCGAGCACCGCTTCGCGGGTCTCGACGTTCTTGGCGGTGAGCTGCTTCTGCTCATCGTTGCTGGCGTTGTTGGTCGCCACGTGTTCGATCGCCGTTAGTTCGGTGATCTTGCGGATGCCCTGAGCGTCCAGGATGTTGTTGGCGTCGAGCGCGGACAGCGGTGTCTGCTCCAGGTAGTCGATCGCAACATCCTCGAGGCTGTAGCCATTGAGGTCGGTACCGATGACCTCGATGATGCGGTCACGGAAGTTGGCCCGTTCGGTGTAGAGCGAGATGAAGTCCATCTGCTTGCCGACCGTCTTGAGCGCCTCAGAGAACTTGGCGGCGAACAACTCTTCTAGGGTGGCGATGTTGCTGGCGCGGTCACAACCGATGGCTTGGGCCACCTTGATTACGTCTTCCTTGGCCTTGTTGACCCGGACGAAGAAGTTCACCTTGATGTCGGCCCGGATGTTGTCCTGGCAGATCAGGCCTTCGGTGCTTCGACGATCGATCTCGATCGTCTTGACCGAGATGTCCATCGTCTCGGCCTTGTGGATGATGGGGTACACCATCTTGCCGGTGAACGTAACGTCGACGCTCTTCTGACCACTCACCACGAGGGCGTAACCCTGCGGCACCTTGCGGTAGAAGCTGGCGAACAGCAGACCCACCACGACGGCGAGTATGAGCAGAACGGCGACAACACCGAGAACTGCGAAGATGATGGTTGACAGGTCCATTGCTGGAAGTTTCCTTTCAGGGAAAACGTTGGTTAGTAGATCGGCCTCAAACGGGGTCGTTTGAGCAGGCGGGCAGCAGCCGTCGTTGGGCGCTTGTGCTTCGCTGGTTGGTGGGTGCGATAGATGTCCGGGGTCCCGTAGGCCGCCGGGTACGAACGAGGAGTGCCAACTAGCCGGGTTTGATCAGCTGTTGGGGGTGGGCGAGCAGTCGCAGGGTCACGTGAGCGCCTGCACGTCGGGCGAGATCTGAAAGATGCCGTCGTCGTCGACGGTGACCAGCAGGGCGTGCGAACCCTGGGTAAGGGTGTTGCCGTCCTCACACCGGACCTGGATGAGATGGGTGCCGCCCTCGCTGTCGACCGCCTCGGCCTGGCCGAACGCTGGTGTGACCGAGCCGGTCCGAATGACGCACAACCGTCCGATCAGATCGTTTCGGGCAAGCGCCGAGGTTGATCGGAAGACGGGTGCGAGCATCTGTCCGAGTCGACCGGTGATCAATCCGGCGACGAAGAGCGCACCGAGGAATATCGCTACCCCGACAAGCACCCCCGCGCTGCCGTCGTCAGCCACGATCGAGGTGGCGATGACGCTCGTGAACCAGCCGAACAGGCTGAGGAACGTGAACGTGAGCGAGAGCGGGATGTGGTGCAGATGAAACGTGCGCATCAGGCCGCCGAGGCCCTCAGCGATATCGCCGTCCAGGTCCAGATCGAGATCCATGTCGACGTCGAGCCCATCGCCCGCACCGGCGCCGAGGAGTGAGCTGAGGATCCAGTAGGCCAGGGAGAAGATGAGGAGCGTGGTGAAAATGACCGTTGGAAACCCGAACGACACTTCGATGATTCTGCCCACGACCCTCTTTCCTAGCTGTTGTCTGTCTGTTACTGCAAGTAACGTCGGTCAGAATTGAAAGGTTCCTGAGGAACGTCACCCATCCGGGGTCAGCTCAACCCCAGCGTCGCTCAGAACTGCGCAGCGTTGGTGACCGATTCCCAGTTCGCGGCGACGTTCCCCTTGTCCGGAAATCCGCCGATGTCCTGAAGGATCTTGGCTTGGTGCATCAGGTTCCACGTCATGATGGTGGTGTTGCGGTTGGTGAAGTCGTTGTCGTATCCGAATCTCTTGCCGGTGTCGGGATCGGGGTCGCCATAGCTGGGACCCGGACCGGCTTCGCCGATCCACCCGCAATCGGCCTGCGGCGGCACGACGTAGCCGATGTGCTGGAATGCGTAGAGCAGTTCCATGCCCACCGCCTTGACGCCGTCCTCATTCCCGGTGACGACACAACCGGCGGTTTTCCCGTAGTACAGATATTGACCCTTAGAGTTCTTCTCGCCGCTGGAGGCATACATCCGCTCGATCGCCAGAGTGGCGAGGCTGCTCTTCACCCCCAGCCAGATCGGACTTCCGATCACCAGAATGTCGGCCGCCATGATCTTCGTCTGGATTCCGGGCCAATCGTCGGCGACGGCGCCGTTGTCGGCGACCGCATCGGTCACCATGCCGAAGCCGATCTGGTGGTCGAGCATATGGATCATTTCGACCTCCACTCCCTCGGCCCGCATGATGCTGGCCGACTTCTCCATTAGGAGCAGAGTGTGCGAGTCGGCTGAGTTCTTCTTCAGCGAGGCGTTGAGGTAGACGGCGGAGAGTCCGGCGAACGATGTCATACCTGTGTGTAGCCCGTTTCGACCCGCTCTATACGGCGGTGAGATCCGATTCGGGTGCTGCGAGGGCAAGCGGGGCCGGTTCGGGTTCGGTGGGCCGGTCTCGGACACTCCGGAACAGCGAACCCGGTAGTTCTTTCAAGCGCTGCCAGTCGCCTGGTCTCATGAAGGCGATGTAGCCGATCAACATGCCGGGGAAGAAGTAACCGAGTCGCATGGCGTAGTCGAAGGCGAAGTGCATACCAACACCGAGGACAACTCCGAGCAGCCTCGTTCGTTTGTTCCAGAGCAACAGCGGCAGCGTTACCTCAAGGCCGATCGCCAGCCACGTGCCGATGTTCCCCACGATGACGTTCTCTCGAACGAAGTCGGGCACGTAGAACCGTTGAAACTCCTCCAGCCCCAGAGCGATACTGGCGGCGGTGCCGTTGTGCCACCGGCTTCCCATCGACTTCTCGATTGCGGTGTCGAGGTAGATGATCGTCAATTGGATCTGCATGATCCGCAGAAGCCAGGCCGGACCGACGGGCCACCGGCGGGTGCCGTCGGCTCGTTTGATTCCTCGCGGGCCCAGCGATAGATAACGCGACGGCGTCAGCACGGCAAACACGGCGAAGTAGAACGCCCAGATCCGAAGAAGATTGTCGCTGGCGTTCATCAGGATGGTGATGTCCTGCTGGAGCGACAACATCGAGTAGAACAGCAACGGAGCGGCGAGTCGAACGAATCGCCCAGTCATCACCAGAAACGCGGAAGTAAGTTGGACGCCCAGCACGGCCACTGCGGCCCAATCCTCTTCCAGGTACCCCAGCGCTCCGATCCGCGTGGATGAGTACCGGGGGCGAGTGAAGAGTTCGCCGTCGAAGAAGAACGTCCGAAAATCGGGAATCAGGGCGAGGCCCCACAAGAGCGCAGTTGCGCCCAGCAGGATTCGAATCCACGTGATGTGGATCAACGAGCGCGGTGAGAACCAGAAACGGCTCCATGCTGCTGACAGGAGACGGAGCGGCTTCATCCCGATGCCTCGGTGTCGGCATCATCTGACTCGTCGGGTTCATACCGAGCGACGAAGAGTTCTTCTTCTTCCCACTCGGTCACTTCGTTCTTGCCGGGTTCGGGAACCGGTTTGGATCTCATCACAAGACTGATCGTCTCGACCGAACCGTCTGCGTACTGGGCCTCGATCCAGTCGGTGGTGGGCTTCCACCGGGGCCGATTCTCATCTCGCCGGACCCGGCTCTGATACTTGCGCCAGCGGAACTCTCGGTAGGCTCCGATCCACGGATCACCGCCGGGAAACTCGTACCGCTCGCTGCTTCCGTCGGCGAATTCGATGTCGGCCACAACCCGATACGAGGTGCTGACCGGGTTGGGGGCGAACACACCCCAGTCCTGGGCGATACCCGCGGTACGAATCGGGGTGGCGAGGCCGGGGCGGAGCTGGTCGCGAAGTTCGCTGTCGGGAAGGTTCCACACGACGAGGAAATAGACGGCCCCGGCAGCCAGAAGCGACAGGATCACCCGACCGAGCCGGGTGTCGACAAACCACCCCGGATCGTCGGTATACCCCAGCTCCTCCATCCCCCCGACGGTACCAACAGATGATTCTTGCCTGCGCTCGCCTCCGGCGGTACGTGGCGAACGCGCCCATTGTTCTGGGCGTTGTCGGGGCTCAATGGTCAGTGACCGAGTCGGGTCGCTCCGGCCACGCTGCACGGAGCCGGCCTGGGCGGCTCGTGCTGCCTTGCGGCGCAGCGGCAACGTGACGCCCGATCGAGAGCCCGTTGTGCTTCTGGAAGCACAACGTTGACGAAATGAAACGCAGGGCTACCAGATGACACATTCGCGAGGTTGCGGAGGGACGGAGCAGCTCTGAAGACTCGCCCCATCTCCGTGGAACGTGGCCGCAGCGACCCGACCGGAGTGAAACCAGACCGAGCCCAGCCAACGGTCCCACAACGACCGCGTTCGCCACGCAGCGCAAGAGGCGAGCGCAGGCAAGAAACAACATCTCCGTGCCAACGTGGCCGAAGCGACCCGACCCACTCAGAGAACAACGAGCCCCGACAACGCCAAGACTAAGAGCGCGTTCGCCACGCACCGCAAGAGGCGAGCGCAGGCAAGAAACTAGGGCACCAGCATCACTTTGCCGCGGGGGTCGGCGAGGACCTCGGGGAGCTTTTCCACGGCTTCGGAGATCGAGACGGTGGCGCCAACGTCGGTACTCCAGCGCCCATCGGCGAAGCG
>CALGOA010000115.1 GCA_937958015.1 uncultured Acidimicrobiales bacterium
AGTAGTGGCCTTCAGGATCGTGCTGCTGCCACCGCATCCCAGCTGACCGATGCCTATCCCGGTGTGAACGTGGTGGCCAGCATCCTCAGCGGTTCACCGGCCCGGGCGATCGTCGAACACGCCGAGTCGATCACCGCCGACGTGATCGTGGTTGGCAACCGCCGGGTGCAGGGACTTTCGCGACTGCTCGGATCGGTTGCGATCGACGTCCTGCGGGATGCGCCGTGTGCGGTGTACGTCGCAAAGACCACCTGAGCCAGCCGGGCTGTCCAGACCAGCGGCGCCGAGGCAGCCTCGGTCAGTCCCTGATGAGCAGGGTTGGCCACGCCGGTGGTCCTGGCGAGCCTCGAAGATGCCGATCGAAGAAGTTCAACGCTGCGAAGTTCACCGCTTCGTGCACGTCGGTGTCATCGGCGGGGCCCGATGAGCCGATGAGGTCGGACACCGGGGTCAGGAACGGCTGCAGGGTGAAGTCCGCGTGCAGGGTCCCTTCCAGATAGAACATGCCGTCGTCGGCGGGTGAGTCGGCATGAAATTGGCGGAGAAGCGAGTCGTTGTCGTTGCCCTGCCAGTCCTCGCTGCGGATCGATGCCACCGGGGCGATTAGACCCTGAGCCAGAAGTTCGGTCGGGATCGGCTGCACCCACGGATCGAACCCCAAGGCGGCGGCGCAGCGGCTGTCCTCGATACACAGGCGATACATCGCTCCGCCGCCGGTGCTGTGGCCGCTCAACCCCACCCGGTCCAGGACCAGAGCACTGCGCAGTAGGTCAGGACCCTGCCCCGCCGTCAGCTGATCCAGGGTTTCCGCCACGTCGAGCGCAAACGTTTCCTCCAGCAACTCCCGCGCGGCGTCGTGAGCGACAGGCCCGACAACCTGTCGATTGGGTAGAGCGTCGGGGCTGAGTTCGATCACGTCTCCGTTGCCGAGCTCGTCGTTGGGGAAGATCGTGGCCGCAGCACCATAGGTGTGATCCAAGGCGAGCACGACGTACCCCCGACTGGCCAAGAATTCGACGTAGTTGGTCTGGGCGGTTCGAAACCCACTCCACCCGTGGCTGTAGACGACAACCGGGTGGGGTCCCGCCGCTATCGGTGCATCGGTGATGGCGGCCGTTGTGACATAACGCAGGTGGCCGAGCGCAAACCCGGGTAGTCCGATGACCGGAGCGACGGCGTTGCTAAACGCATCGGCATCGGCAAGCCAGTCGGACCGTGGACCGTCAGCCTCGGTGGGATACCACGCCTGAGCAACGAATCGGCGAGGTTCACGGCTATCTGTGTAGGGCTCGGGCCGATCGCCATCCAGAACGGTCCATGAGGTGGTGCCCACCCGAAAGTTGGCTTCCGCATCGACGGCCGGGAGCTCGGGAACGGGCAACACCGCGGCGACGACGAGCGTGAGGGTGGCCACCGCAACCTCGGATGCTGCGGTCAGCTTCGAGCGCCACTCGAACACCCGCAGCGCCAACATAAGCAGCAGGAGGATGTAGAGGCCGTAGAACTGCCATCTCGGTCCCTCGACGATCGCTTGGAGACCAGCCGCACCGATCGCCGCCAAGGTAATTGCAACGCCGCCGGTTCGGCTCCGGGCAACGAACGGCCAAAGGACCGCCCCGGCCGACACCACCAGGAGAAACCATTCGAGCGGCCGCACCGAAACGAAGGTACCAGGGTCCCGCAGCCGTCTGGACCCAACCCCAGACGGGGTCGGGTCCAGAGGGAGGGCGGGCAGATCAGCCGACCGGGAGACGCTCCCGATCCGACTCGATGGAGGTCTTCGGCAGGAGATCGGTCAGGTCGTTTCCAATGACTGCCGGTTGCGGCGTGCCCTCCACCCGTTGGTGAATCCGGGCCAGCCAGGCGGGCGCCCACCAGGTGCGTTCTCCGACGAGTTTCATGAGGGCGGGGACCAACGTGATCCGGACGAAGAAGGCATCGGTGAGAACGGCGACGGTCAGACCCAAGCCGAACAATTTGATGAAGGTTGTGCCGCCGGCGGCGAAAGCGCCAAACGTGACGGCCAGTAGAAGTGCCGAAGCGGTCACGATGCCGCCGGTTCGTTGGATGCCGCGAGCGGTTGCGGTTTCGGTGTCGGCACCGAGGTTGTGTTCCTCCTTGATCCTCGACAGCAGGAAGACCTCATAGTCGATCGAGAGGCCGAAGGCCACGCAGAACATCAGGATCGGCATCGTGCTGTCGATGGCCCCCGTGGCGGTGAACCCAAGGAAGTCCGACAGGTAGCCGTCCTGGAAGACCAGCACCATGGCACCGTAGGTTGCGGTGAGGCTGATCAGATTGAGCACGATCGCCTTGATGGGCAGCAGGACACTTCCAAGCAGCAGGAACATCAGTCCGAGGGTGGCAAAGACGATGATGCCGCCAACGAGCGGCAGGCGTCCTGCGATGGCCGACTTCGTGTCGACCAACTCCGCCGCGCTGCCCGCAACCAGTAGCTCGGTTGGCCCATCAAGATCCCGGATCGTTCGAACCAGATTCTGACCCTCGACGGAGGTGGGTTCGACGGTGGGCACCACGTTGAACCTCGTGGCGGTCTCACTGCGGAAGCTGGCGGGGTCGCTGATCGGATCGGCGACTCGCTGACCGGCTACGAAGATGCCGCCACCGGAGTCGACACGGCCCACGTCGTCGAGCGACGACAACACGACGGCCATCTGATCGCCTTCACCGTCCGAGATGTCAACAGCCACTACACCGAAGGCGTTGCTTTCGGTTGAGGCGAACTCGTTGCGGAGCAGTTCGTTCGCATCGCGAGCCGGGTTTCCTTCGGGGAGGACTCGATGATCGGGCGTTGCGAACTCGGCCCGCAGGAAGGGCGCCCCGGCGAGCAGGAGGAGGGCGATAACGACCGAGGCGACACCGATCGGCCGGGCCATCACGGCTCGGGCCATCCGAGCGAGTCGGCCATTGTCCACATCCATCTCCTTGGGCTTCCGACCGAGGGAGAGGCTGTTGATGCGGGTGCCGGTTACAGCGAGCAGGGCCGGCAGCGTCACGATTGCTGCGATAGTCGCAAGTGCGACAGTGGCGACGCCGGCGTAGGCGAACGAGCGGAGGAAGTAGAGAGGGAAGACCACGAGCGCCGAGAGGGAGAGCATCGTGGTGGCCCCGGAGAAGAAGATCGTGCGGCCTGCGGTTTCGACGGTGCGGACGACGGCGGCGTCACTCGAAAGACCGGCGGCGAGTTCTTCTCGGAACCTACTCACCATGAACAGGCTGAAGTCGATGCCTAGCCCCAACCCGAGGGCGGTTGTGAGGTTGATGGCGTAGATGGAGACATCGGTGATCGATCCGATGACGAACAGCGCCAGGAACGTCCCCATAATCGAAAGGATGCCGATGACCAACGGGAGGCTTGCGGCTATGACAGAGCGGAAGATCAGCACCAGCAGGATGAGCGTGATCGGGATAGCGATCGCCTGGGCGATGGCCAGGTCGTTCTCCACCTGCACGCCGATCTGATTGAAGACCGGTCCGATCCCGGCCCAGTCGACCTCGAGGTCGGACGATGCCTTATAACTGGCGATCAGTTCGTCGACCGCAGCGTCGGCACCGTCTTCGTCGAGTGTGGGATCGACCGTGATCAGCACCAGAGCGTGTTCGCCGTCGATGCTGGCGAGTGTTGCTGGACGACCAAGGTCCCAGTACGACACGGCGGAGACGATGCCAGGGGTCTCGGCCACGAAGCGGGTGAAGTCTGCGGCAGAACTGATCGTGGCCTCGTCGTCCAGGCTCCCCGCCGGCGTCAGCACGGCGATGACGTCGGAGGACACCTGCCCGAAGTCGGTGGCGAGCAACTCGGCGGCGCGACTCGATTCGCTACGGGGGTCGTTGAACCCGCCGCCCTTGAGCACGCCGAAGGCGCCGGACCCCAGCACGGCGGCAACCACAAGGAAGAGCACCGAGGCGATCAGAACCGGTCGTCGTCGGCGAACGGTGTAGGTGCCGAGTCGTGTAAACATGGTGAGAGCTCCTTCGAGAGTGAGATATCCGTTCAATGTCCGAAATCTGAACACTGTTCAGGTTCTCGGTCGAAGTGACGATAAACTGAACAGTGTTCAGAAAGCAAGAGGTGTTTAGTATGACGTCAGTCACACAAACGGATAACGCGGCGGCAACGCCCTCTCGCCGCGAACGCCTGCGCGAAGAACTCACTGCCGAGATCAAGCGGGTCGCTCGGGTCCAGCTCGCCGAGAAGGGGGCCGGAGGCATCAGTTGGCGGGGAATCGCCCGCGAGGTCGGCATGAGCCCCGCCGCCCTCTACACCTACTTCGAGTCGCTGGATGACCTCTACACGGCGCTGATCACCGACAGCTTCAACTCCCTGTCAACCTGGGTAGAGGCGTCTATCGACGTGTTTGCCGATGGTCCGGTGGGGGACCGGTTGACCGCCGGGATCGCTGGTTATCGCGAATGGTCACTTCGGCACGCGGAGGAGTTCCGACTGATCTTCCAAAACGTGATTCCCGGCTATGAGGCGCCGGAGAATTCCCAGACCGTGGCCGCCAACCTGAAGAGTTCCGCTCAGTTCCTGGCCCTGGTCGTCGAGGGGTGGGCCACCGGCGAATTGACCGAGCCATCGCCCGGACCCTTCGTGGATCCTTCGGGAATGAACGAGAAGTTCGGGATGGAACTCACCTCTGATCAGATGCGGGTGTCGTTGGCGTCGTGGAGCACTTTTCACGGCGCGGTTCAGCTTGAGGTGAACGATCACATCGATTCCGACTGGGTCGACAACGATCGATTGTTCACTGCCGTGGTCGATCAACTGAGTTTCATGTGCGGCTGCGGTTCGGCTGACCCCGGCGTGCACGACCGGGTTCGCACAATGCTCGAGGAGCGTTGGCCGGGCCGCCCTCGGCGAACAAGTCAGTGAACGAAACGCCCTTCTAATCGGGTTCTTTCCTGAACGCAGACCGAACGGATCGGTCGATGTCCCGTAGCGGCCGTCCCGTTCGTCGGCTAGGAAAGCGATGGAAGGAAAAACCATGACACTCGCCACCGAGCACCCCGGAATCGTCGATCGTCAGGAGTGGCTTGCCGCTCAACGAGAACACCTCAAGCGGGAGAAAACCTTCACCCGCCAGCGGGAGGAGTTGGCTGCGGCCCGTCGCCAACTGCCGTGGACCGAGGTAAACGCCGACTACCGCTTCGATACCGTCAGCGGCGCAGCGAGTCTCCTCGACCTCTTCGATGGTCACTCACAGCTGATCGTGTACCACTTCATGTTCGGGCCCGACTGGGGTGAGGAGGGGTGTCCCTCCTGCTCGTTCTGGGCCGACAACTACGACGGGACGAGCGCCCACTTGGCGGCAAGGGATACTGCGTTCGTGGCGGTTTCGACCGCAACCATGGATCAGATAGCTCACTATCGGGAACGGATGGGGTGGAGTTTCGATTGGGTCTCCTGCGGAGGCTCCTCGTTCAATCACGACCTTGGGGCCAGCGCTACCCCTGAACAGGCCGAGGCGGGCGAACTCCTGTACAACATGGAGACGGCGCCACCCATGGGGACCGAGTCGCCGTTGATCAGCGTCCTGTATCGAGAGGGCGATCGGGTCTACCTGACGTTTCAGTTGGCCGCCCGCGGCCTCGATCTGGTCAATGGTGTCTACCACCACCTGGACCTGACGCCGAAGGGTCGGGACGAAGCGGATCTGCCGTGGCCCATGGCCTGGCTTCGCCGCCACGATGAGTACTGACGATCGGTTCCGCTAGGAAGCTGGGAAGTAGTCGCGGGGGATCACCAGGTCATCCCGGGACAGTTCGTCGATCGACGACTTGCCCAATCCGTACAGGGTTGAGTCGATGCCGTTCCTCAGGATGTCCAAAACGTTCTCCACGCCCGCTTGCCCGTTTGCGGCCAGGCCCCAGAGGTAGGCGCGCCCGATCATCACGGCGTGAGCTCCCATGGCGAGGGCCTTCACCACATCACTGCCCCGCCGGATACCGCCGTCCATAAGTACCTCGATCTCCGAACCGACTTCGTCGACGATTTCGGGAAGGATTCGCATCGGGGCGATCGCTCCGTCGATGTTGTTTCCTCCGTGATTGGAGACCGAGATGGCGGTGGCCCCGGCCTCCACAGCTCGTCGAGCCTCGTCGGCCCGATGGATTCCCTTCACCATGAATGGACCGTCGAACTGCTGGCGCAACCATGCCACGTCCTCCCATGTTGGAGGGGGCGTTCCCATCCATGAGCCGTAGGCCTCAAAGAATCCCGGTACGTGTTCTTCGTTGGTTCGGTAGTTGGGAACACCAAGCTGCGGGATCGAGCCGGTGCGTAGCCAGTCGTAGAGCCACTTGGGCCGAAGGATCGCCTCGGGTCCGTGTTTGATCATCGTCTTCAGGTCGACCGACTGGGGAATGTCTGGGCTGCCCCAGTCGCGACCATGCGAGAACGACCAGTCCAGCGTCAGGATCACTCCCACCACACCAGCCCGTTTGGCCCGGTCGATTCGAGCGGTCATCGAGTCGCGGTCGCCAGCCCAGTACAGCTGGAAGAAGGTCTGTGGGTTCGCAGATGCGAC
>CALGOA010000116.1 GCA_937958015.1 uncultured Acidimicrobiales bacterium
TGAACGACACCCGGGAGTACCTGCAGTACGTCGCTGACCAGCGTCTCGCCATGCTCGGATACGCACCGCAGTACGGCTCCAAGAACCCGTTCAGCTTTATGGAACTCCAGGATGTTCAGGGTCTCTCGAACTTCTTCGAGCGCACCGTCAGCGATTACCAGATGGGGGTCGTTGGCGACGTCTCCTTCGACGAGGACTTCTAAGCCCTCCACACACGCCTCCGGGTCACGAACCCACCGGAGCAGCCGCCCGCACCGTTTCTCATCGGTCGGGCGGCTGCCCCTGTTTTGGCCTTGTGTACACCCCTGCGGTGACCGGTTAACGGGGAGTCGTTTTGGCCGATAGGTCGAGGTGCAGGGTTCTTCCGATATCGATGCAGAGACAGCACCGACCCTCCCCCCACAGGTCGCCGAGCCGGCCAAGGTCGCCGAGCCCGACGATCGTCGCCGCGCTATCAGCGATCAGACCACTGTCGAGGACGACGGCGCCACCACCACCACTACCACCACCACCAGCACGGACCCCGCCGCCGAGGCGGGCTCGGCGGCGTCGGCAGATGTGGGCGACACCATCGTTTCCGAGGCTCGTGAACTGGTCTCCCAACGACGGTTCGCGGAGGCTGCCCGTGTGCTGGAGTCTGCGCAACGGTTGCGACCCGATGATCCCCACGTGATGGCGATGGTCGCTCTGGTGCACGCCCACCGGGGTCGACGTCGACAGCCGGTCCGTGATGCCCTGGCCCGCCTAAGCACCGACTTTGGATCCCAGTCGGTCACGTGGCGAGCCGTTGCCGACGTTGCCCTGGCTCGTTTTCAGTTCGACCCGGCCCAGCAGGCTGCTCGAACGGCGGTGCAGATGGCACCACGATCCACTCGCAACTGGCACACCCTCGCTGCGGCCTACGCCGGAAACGGCTGGTTCGACGAAGCCAACGAGTGCCTGTCGGAGGCACGACAGATCGACCCGGTCGGCGTGCTCCCCGGGAACGGACCGCTGGATCTGGGTCAGTGGCAGATTGGCCGAGCGGTGAATCATTGGGCGCTGAGCCGCACCTACATCGCCATGGTGAGCGTTCTGGCGTTTGTTTACCTGGGACTACTTGGTCTGGCGCTCGCCCTCTCAACGCCGATGCTGGTCCGTGAGATCCGCGTTCGGCGACTCCCGGAGCCGTTCCAGACGCTGGCCGATCTCGCCTGGCGAGATGAGCACCGGCTGCGGATTCTCAACGCCATCGTCGTGATGGGTGTCCTCGTTGCCTGGGTCGTGGTGTTTAGTATCACTAGGTGACCCTTTCCTCCCCGGTTCGCCTCGGCATCATTGCACTCGCTCTGCTGGCTTCGGCCTGCACCGGCGAGTCCAACGTGGAGAGCGAAGCTCCAACCACAACGACGACCGAAGCTTCCGACACCACCACAACGACCGAACCGGCCGAGCCCGACACCACTCCGACCACCACCACCGAAGCACCCCGTCCGACACCTCCCGAGTCCATGCCAGGGGATCTCATCCAGTTTGGACCGACGGAGGGCGACATCTTGGCCGTCGTCGGCGTGGCATTCGACGATGTGCTGAACGTGCGGATCGCACCGGGAACCCAGTACGAGATCGTCGGCATGCTCGATCCCGATGAGGATTCGGTCACGGCCAACGGCATGAACCGCCTGCTCGAGAGCTCGTTCTGGGTGGAGATTGAGACCGAGGACGGTCCGGGATGGGTCAACGAGGCTTTCGTCGGATTCCTGGGCGTGTCGCAGACGCTCGAGTCGGACCTGGCGTCGGCAACAGCGGAAGCGGAGAAACTGGGCGCGATGGTGGCCGAGACCTATGCCTCGGAGGAACCGCCGAGTCGAATCACGCTGGTCGCGACCGAAGGTGACACGGTCACCTACGACGTGCTCGGTATCGGCGACGACGCTGCGAAGGGTTTCCGGCTGGAAATCCTCACCTCATCGTCAGGCGATGGTCGCAAGGTCGAGTCGGTCGTGGAGACCACCATCTGCAGCCGCGGCCTCGATCCACAGCTTCGCTGCGTATAAGAGCTTCGCTGCGTATAACAGCTTCGCTGCGTCTAACAGCGACCGCCGGCTAGTGGCCGGGACCGTCGGTCATCAACGAGCGAAGGACGGCTGCGTTGAATCCCGGCTGGCGGCTGGCGTTGATCAGCACGCTCTCCTTGGCGACGATGTCTGCCACGGCGTCGGGGATCTGTTCGGCCACCTCGATTGGAATGATCACCGCACCGTGCTGATCGGCATGGATGAGGTCGTCCGGTTCCACGTCCATTCCGTGGACCGACACAGGGACGCCGTGGGCCTCGACGCGGACCCAGGCGTGGGTAGGCCCGATCTTCCCGGCCATGAGCGCAAACCCTTCGGCGCTGTCGGGGATGTCCCGAATGCTGCCGTTGGTGATCACTCCCAAGGAGCCGAGACCCTGATGGATGTTGGTGTTCACCTCGCCCCAGAACGCCCCAAAACCGGCCGGTGTGTCGACGTCCTCGATCACCGTGATCGTTGGGCCGGAGCCACTGGCGACGTAGTCGTAGTACGCCAATCGCATCGCAGTGGCCTCGGCCGGGTCGAACACCTCGGGTTTGGTCGCTCGAATCTTTGCGGTGCGGGCGTACCCGACGATCGCCGGCAGTTCGGGTCGCGGGTTGAAGAACGGGACGGTGGTGAATCCGTAGCCGTGGCGCTCGGGTGCCACGAGTTCCAGCGCATTGCAGATCGTGGGGGTATCGAAGGTTCCGAGTTGTTCAAGTAGCTCGGGTGTGAGGCTCATGAGCTGAAGCTACAGGCCATCCGGTTCGTCGAGGAGCTGGTTATTCCCACTCGATCGTGCCGGGGGGTTTGCTGGTGATGTCGTACGCAACGCGGTTGACGCCATCGACCTCGTTGATCACCCGATTGCTCATCTTCTCGAGCAGTTCGTAGGGCAACCGGGCCCAGTCGGCAGTCATGGCGTCGTCCGAGGTGACGGCCCGGATGATGATCGGTCGAGCGTAGGTTCGCTCGTCGCCCATCACGCCAACCGAACGAATGTCGGCCAGCACCGCGAAGTACTGCCAGATCTCACGGTCGAGACCAGCGGCGATGATCTCCTCCCGCACGATGGCGTCGGCGTGCTGAAGAATCGACACGGTCTCCCGGGTTACCTCGCCGATGATTCGGACACCAAGCCCGGGTCCGGGGAAGGGTTGGCGCCAGACGATCTCATCGGGCAGGCCCAATTCGGTTCCCACCGCCCGCACCTCGTCCTTGAACAGATTGCGGAGTGGCTCCACCAGCTCGAACTCGAGATCGTCGGGCAAGCCACCAACGTTGTGATGGCTCTTGATCTTGGCTGCGGTTCCCGTACCGGATTCGATTACGTCGGGATACAACGTTCCCTGAACGAGATACTCGGCATCTTCGATGCCACCCTGGGCCCGTTCGAAGACTCGAATGAACTGCTCGCCGATCACCTTGCGTTTGGCTTCGGGTTCGGTGACGCCTTCGAGATGCTCAAAGAAACGATCGGCGGCTCGGACGTGGATCAGTTCGATGCCCTGTGACCTCTGGAACGTGTCGACCACCTGTTCACTTTCACCCTGTCGCATCAGACCGGTGTCGACGTAGACACAGGTGAGTCGATGACCGATCGCCTTGTGCACCAATGCGGCAGCAACCGCCGAATCGACACCACCGGAAAGGCCACAGATAGCGCGACCCGAATCGCCCATCTGGGCTTTGATGGCGGCAACCGATTCCTCGACCACAGACTTCATGGTCCAGCTCGGCTCACAGCCGGCCAGATCGTGCAGGAATCGCACGATGACGTCCTGACCGAACTGGCTGTGGATGACCTCGGGGTGATGCTGTACCCCGTAGATCCGTTTGTCGGGGCATTCGAGTGCGGCCACCGGGGAGTTTGGCGAGGTTGCGACCGACACGAACGACTCGGGCACCTCGGTGACCGCATCGAAGTGACTCATCCACACGGTCCAATCGTCCGGTAAGCCGTTCAGGAGTTGACCACCGTCGCCGGAGCGGGACACCGTGGTTCGACCGTATTCACCGCGCTCGTTGCGACCGACGGTCCCACCCATTTGATGTGCGATCAACTGGGCGCCGTAACAGATGCCGAGAATCGGTATGCCGAGGTTGAAGATCTCCGGATCGAGCCGGGGAGCGCCGTCGACATGAACGGACTTCGGTCCGCCGGAAAGGATCAGCGCAGCCGGCTTTCTGGCTGCGATCTGATCGGCGGTGAGATCGTGGGCGATAATCTCGGAGTAGACGTTGGCCTCGCGCACCCGACGGGCGATCAGCTGGGCGTACTGGGCTCCGAAGTCGACGACCAGAACAACCTGGTCCGGAGCCGCGACCGATGCGGTCACGCGTGCACCATCATCTCAGCCTTTTGGAGCTCCTTGACCGATTCGTAGCCCAGACTGGCCATGCTCTGGCGGAGGGCGCCCATGATGTTGGTCTGGCCGTCCGGGGCCACGGCCGGTCCGTTGAGCACCTCTTCGAGCGTCCCCACCGGCGGTGTTTGCACGACCTGTCCATGGGGCAGTGACGGATGAGCGATCGAACGTCCCCAGTGCAGCCCGGAACCGGGAGCCGAGGAGGCGTTGGCCAGAACCGAGCCGAGCACGACTGCGTCGGCGCCCAGTGCGATCGCTTTTGCGATGTCACCGCCGCTGCGAATACCGCCGTCGGCGAGCACGTGGACGTACACCCCCGTTTCGTCGAGATGACGCATCCGGGCCGCCCGGACATCGGCGATGGCGGTGGCCTGGGCGACGCCGAGCGCTGTTACCTGCCGGCTGGTAGCCGTTCGGCCGCCGTCGATGCCGACGAGGACACCAGCCGCGCCCGTTCGCATCAGATGAAGAGCGGCGGAGTAACTGGCACACCCGCCCACGATCACCGGAGTTTCCAGCTGGCGAACGAACTGTTTGAGGTTGAGCGGCTCGGGCTTGGCCGACACGTGTTCGGCCGAGGTGACCGTGCCCGAAATGACCAAGAGGTCGAGTTCGGCCCGGGACAACACGTCGGCCATCGCTGATACCCGCTTTGGGCTGATCGCTCCCGCGGAGTATCCGCCGCCAGCCCGGATCTCCTTGATCCGCTGGGTGACGAGGTCGGTGTCGATGGGAGCTGCGTACCACGACCGAAGCAATGAGTGGGCCGTATCCGGGCTGGCGTCGGCCAGTTGGGCCAACAACTCACCCGCATTTTCATGCCGGGTCCAGAGTCCTTCGAGGTCCAACACTCCCAGGCCGCCGGCGGCGCCGATGGCAATCGCCTGCTCGGGACTGACAACCGAATCCATAGGAGCGGCGAGAAATGGCTGCTCGAAGCGATAGGCGTCGATCTGCCAGGAAAGGTCGACCAGCTCCGGGTCGCGGGTTCGCCGGGTTGGAACGAGGCTCAGTTGGTCCAGGTCGTAACCGCGACGGGCGGTCTTTCCCATTCCGATTTCTACGTCGGCCACGGGCTCCTCCTCAGTGTGGAAGGAGTCAGACTATCGCCCGGTTGACCCGGGTATGGCCTCTCTACCGAAGGAGTGCAACCTGCTCTGCAAGAAGCAGCATCGACTGCTCGTCGCCGCCTGACCACACAACGTAGTTGCCGACGAAGGTGAACACCTCGCCAAACTCCGAACGAGCGGTGGTCGAGCCATCGGCTGCCGTTTCAAGCTCCCAGCCCGGCACATCCAGGATGGCGGGGTTCACCGGCGAACTGAACTCCGCGACCTCGATCACGGCGCCGTCACGAACCACGAATGCGGCGCTGAGGAATCCCTCGGTGGCGACATCGCCGACTACCCAGGCCAGATAGGTGTTGTAGTCATCGACAGCACTGACCGAATCGGATTCGATCAGCACGTCGGCCAGATCGCCGAGGGTGGCGGGGACGAAGGGTTCGTCATCGGAACCGATCGAAGGCGAGACGGGTTCAAACGTGGCACCGCCACTCTCGCCGAGGAGCCCGTTGCTGAGTCCACCGAGGGCGTTGGTGGTGTCGTCGCCGCCCAGGATCGCTTCGAAATCGGCATCGCTGATCAGAGTTTCCAACTCGTCGAGAATCCGGTCCTGTTGGGCCTCGATCTCTTCGATATCGGTGCCCATCGCAACAAGATCCTCAGGCTCCAGCACAGCCAGGTGATCGTTGGCGGTTTCGATCATCGAGGGCATCAGGCTGAGGTACCAGCGGCCGTCTCGCTCAACGACGGTGAGGCCACGATCGACTTCCGCCAGCTTCTCGAACGCATTCACGGTGACGTCGGAGAGGTCGATGATGTTGATCGCCTCTTCAACCAGACGGGTCACCTCGGCGGTCGCGGGGTCATCGACCTCTTCGCAGGAATCCACAACTTCGTCGCCGATCGTGACGGTGGAGCACAGGCCATCGAACGCAATCGATCCCTCGACAGGTTCCCCGTCCTCACCCGGGAGAGTCATCGACACCTCGACCGACTGCATCTGCACGATCTGGCGTCCGTTGACCTCAACTGCGTCGTAGTCGACCGAATCGAGCGTCCAGCTGACACCCTCGGCGTCTGCCTCGGCGCGGATCTCATCCATGGCGCTGTCCAGATCGGACTGGAACAGAGCGCTGTAGTCGTAGAGAACTGCGCTTTCCTCGGGATCCAACAGGGTCATCACCGCTTGGGCGTCGAGGTCGGCCATTGCGGCAACCATGTCTTCCATCACGCCATCCGGAGTCGCGGCACCGACGGGAAGGGGTCCGGACCCGAGGCCCGGAAAGGCCATTCCTTCGGTCCGGCGCACATCTTCGGCCACCGAGTACCACAGGCTCACGTACCAGGATCCGTCGTCTTCGACGATGGCCATCCGCATCGGTTCCTCGCCGAGATCGACGGTGGACGTGGTGCCATCACCCTCGGGGACCTCGATGTCGAAACGATCGAAGAGCGGCCCGGAAGGAAAGTTCACGTCGTCGGGCGAGGTGACCGTGCCGCCCGTGGTGGTCACGTAGTGCAGTCGCTCACCGGTCTGCTCGACCGAGTACGTGAGCCCCTCGACCTGGAAGTCGACAAACTTCGCCTCGGCAGGGTCGGTGCCCTCAGCGTCGATGATCTCCAGGCGACGGATGTGATCCAGCATCGAGAACATCGGCTGGGCGATCGATTCGCGTTCGGCGGGATGGACAACCTCGGCCAGTCCCACAAAATCGTCGGAATCGAGGGCCTCGAAGAACTGTGTGACCGCCTCGTCGGAACTGGCGGGACCGGCTGGTGTCTGCAGCGCCGAACGAGCGGCGAACCCACCGCCGATGGCGAGGGCTGCGACCAGACCTCCCAGAGCGAAACGTCCGGCCCGACCTGATGATTTGACCGATTCCGTCGACGCCGACTGCTGATCTCCGAGCAAGAACTCGGGCATTTCGGTGCCCGCAGTGGCCCGCGCGCTGAATTGGGGTTCGTTCATTGTGTGGGTGTCCTCGAGGGTGTCCGCCGCTGCATATCTGTTTCTGCAGCTAAGCCGATTCTCGGAAGGAAGTGGGGTCGCGCTTAAGCACGATGGGCGTATCTGCTCACCCTTCTACAAGCACTGCACAGGCGATCGACGCAATCGAACGCCGTGATGGGCCCCTAGGCCTCTGCCCTCGTGAGCAGTAGAAGCACACCGGCCGCGAAGCCAACCAGCGAACCCATGAGGGTGACGACGACGCCGACGCCGGTCTCCAGGGAACCGGCCAGGACGATTGCCGCCACCGAAGCGGAAACGACCGCCTGCAGCATCACCAGGCCGGCAGAAATCTCCCGCCGGCCCAACACGAGGAATCCCACGACCCCTGCGGCGAGGACCGGCATGAGAAACCACACCACTCGGACGCCGGTGAAACCTTCCAACCCAAGCTGTTGAGGGATCCGGAACATCTCGAAGCTATTTCGCATCCGAGAACCGCTCTGGAACCAGCCCAGAAACATGCCGAAGACCGCTATGGCGGCGCCAGCCACCGCCCCGACCGGTGCTGCGGCCCGAAGCTGTCGGTAGGTGGTCGTTCGAATTCGCATCAGAGATGTCCGCTCAACGCCGGGGCCAAGTCACCGCGCGGCAGGACCGAAACCGAATCGAGGCCAAGGAAACTGGCGAGTTCGGTGAGAGCTTCGGCCAGTGGGGGCGCTATGCGTTGATGATCCTGACCAGCTTCGGCAAACGTTGCCTTTGCGATGAGAACCGATGCCTTGCGATCGGCTTTGAGATCCACTCGTCCGACCAATTCATCACCCAACAGAAAGGGCAGCACGTAGTAGCCGTGCACCCGTTTGGCCTCGGGTACATAGATCTCGATTCGGTAGTGGAATCCGAACAGTCGCTCGGCCCGGGGCCGGAACCAGACAACCGGATCGAACGGACTCAGCAGCGCACAGGCATCGATTTTTCTTGGTCGTTTCGCCTTGGGATGGAGATACGTGGGCTCACCCCAACCCTTCACCTCGGTCTGGACCAGGAGGCCGTCCTCCACCAACTCCTGCAGCAGCGGTCGAGCGGCAGGCATTCGTATCCGGAAGTAGTCGGCAAGGTCGGTAGCGGTGCCGATGCCGTGCGCCTCAGCCCCGAGCAGGAGCATTTCCCGCTGTGCCTCCTCGCGTGAGAGTGGGGCGAGCGCCATCACCTCGGGCGGGTGCACCCGCTCCGGCAGGTCGTATTGCGTCAGAAAGTTCTGCGTCCTGTTCGCAATTGCGATGTCTCCGGCGCTGTAGAGGCTGACCAGTGCCGTCTTGCCCTTCGGATTCCCCCACCACGGTCCGTCCCGCTTCCCGGGGTCTGCGAGATCCGAGACCGAAAGCGCGCCCCGTTCAGTGATCTCCTCCAGCACCGATTCGATGTATCCCGGCTCATCTCGCCGGAGATCCTCGGCCCGGCGCCACGCCGAGCGATGGAAGCGGTGGACCAGAAGCGGTCGAAGGGATGCGGAGGTGATCGAGGCTTCGTGCGACAGGTATTCCATGTTCTCGCCGCTGCGCCATAACCACTTGTCCAGCCGGTCGGGGTCGTACAGACCCAGTCGGGCCAGGACGGGAAGGAAATGACTGCGGGTGATCACGTTGACCGAATCGAGTTGAAGGATCTTCATCCGATCCATGACGCGACGGAAATGACGTTCGGTGACCTTCGCTGGTTTGGCGTCGTTGAACCCCTGGGCGCCGAGTGCAATTCTTCGAGCCGCCGACGGATTCATCCCGCTGGAGTGTCGCCCGTTTCTCGCCCTTGTCAAACCCCCGGATCTGAGAGATGCACTTCGAGATTGGAATGGATGGCGTTGACATCGCCTTTATGCCGGTGGTGGCACGATGCCCCACAACCCCCCACTACATCACTCGATGTGGCCTCACCCGGACCCGCCGGCTGATCCACACTACGGAGCTAGGAAAATGAAGAACTTCATCCAAAACAACAAAGGCCTGGTAGGCGCCGGTGGCGTCGCTGCCCTTCTGATCGCAGGATTCCTCGCCTTCGGCGTCTTCGGAATCCACACCGCCTTCATCGACAACGAAGTAAGCGAGGCCGGGCCGGTGTTCGCCAGCGGTGTCAGCGCCGACGACACCACACCCGCACAGGCTCCGGCCGCCAGCGACGACGCAGCCTCCGACGACGCCATGGAAGACGACGCCATGGAAGACGACGCCGAGGCCGAGGGCGAGGCACCGGCCGAAGAGGCCACCGGTGGTGTCCAGACGATCGCTTCCGGAGTCTTCGAAGGAATGTCCCGATACACCGGCGATGGCGACGTGGTCGTCCTGAGCGACGGTAATCAGTCGTTCCTTCGCTTTGAGGACAACTTCGAATCCTCGAACGGTCCCGACCTGAACGTCTACCTGCGAGCCAACGATGGTTCCGGCGAGTTCATCGATCTCGGCGACCTGAAGGGCAACATCGGATCGCAGAACTAC
>CALGOA010000117.1 GCA_937958015.1 uncultured Acidimicrobiales bacterium
TCAGCCAGCGCCCGGTCCCCGATACTGCTTGAAGCCCCGATTGCGGGCCTCCAGTGGGGTGTCGGGGCCAAACGTGGCGAAGGTTCCAGCGGCCTGGAGTTCGTCCATGATCGACTCGTCGATCAGTTCATCGACGTCGTAAAAGACAAGCGAGCGTTTGTCGCCCACGTAACGGTGATGTGCGAAGTTCGTCGGTCGTTCCATGCCCCAGAGACTGTACTGCCTGCCTGCGCTCGCCTCCTGCGCTGCGTGGCGAACGATGTGATTTGTGGGGCCGTTTACTGGGCTCGGTCTGGTTTCACTTTGGTCGGGTCGCTCCGGCCACGTTGGCACGGAGCTGGCGCCATAGCCACTTGCTGCCTAATGGGGGTCCATCAGTTGCTTTCCCGGTTGGGTGAGGGTTGGTGGGTCGAGCCTGCCATCAGGTGAGCACTTGTGCTGCCCGGGACCTTTGGGATCCCTTAAGCAAGACTGTGCCCCTGTTGGTTGGTGAGGCTTTCGTTATGCGCTTATGGGGTGTCGTGCCTTGAGCACTGTTTCATTAGGCCGCGCTGGAAGTCTCTGTGGCTTGTGTCCTGATAGCTGAGCAGAGGAGCAGAGTATTGAAACTATTCGTAGGTAATGACTGGGCTAGTGACCATCACGATGTCTGTGTGGTGGATGGTGATGGGAACCGGCTGGCCGAGCGACGATTCGATGAAGGCATTGTTGGGCTGGCTGGCTTCCATGGGTTGATTGGTTCATTCGATATCGAGGACCCATCCGAGGTCGTGATTGGTATCGAGAGCGATCGGGGCCTGTGGGTGGAGGCACTGGTGGCTTCGGGCTATCGGGTGTTCGCGATCAACCCGCGATCGGCGGCCCGCTATCGGGACCGTCATAGCGTGTCGGGCGCCAAATCCGATAGGGGTGACGCGTTCGTGTTGGCTGAGATCGTCCGGCTAGACCGTGATAGCCATCGTGAGATCGCTGGTGACTCGCCAGAGGCAGCCGCTATTGGTGTGTTGGCTCGTGGACATCAGACCCTGATCTGGGAACGGACACGGCATTCCAACCGGCTCCGACACACGCTCGCCGGTTTCTACCCGGCTGCGCTTGTCGCGTTCGACAAGCTCTACACCAATGACGCATTGGCTGTGCTCGCTAAGGCACCCTCGCCCGAAGCCGGGGCCGCTCTCAGGGTGTCGCAGATCAAAGCAGTGTTGAAGAAAGGTGGCCGGCAACGCTACCTCGATGCCAAAGCGATCGAGATCCAAACCGCGTTGCGTGAATCGCATCTGACAGCGGCGGCCCCGGTTGCTGCAGCGATGGCAGTGTCGGTGGCTGCCCAGGTCGACATCCTCCAGACACTGCAAACCCAGATCGCTGCCATGGAAAAGATGATCGCCACACATTTTGATGAACACCCGGAAGCTGACGTTTACCGTTCCCTGCCAGGACTAGGTGCAAAGCTCAGCCCCCGGGTGCTTGGAGAGTTCGGGGATGACCCCGAACGCTTCACCTCGGCCAAGTCTCGCAGAAACTACGCGGGAACTTCACCACTCACGATCGAATCCGGGAAACGGCGAGTCGTCACCAACCGGCACATCAAGAATAACCGGCTCTATGACGCCATTGATCAATGGGCGTTCTGCTCACTTCAAGACAGCCCAGGCTGCCGCCAGTTTTATGACCAACACAGGGCCGCCGGCGACAGTCACCACACCGCCCTACGAGCCCTCGGCAACCGTCTCGTCGGCTACCTCCACGGCTGCCTACGAAACGGCGCCCTCTACGACGAACACATCGCATGGGGCACCCGCCACAACCAACACCTCGAACAAACAGCTTGACACTTAAAACGCTGGGGTGTCTTGCTGGCGCGGCGGCAACGTTGCCTGGGTTTTTTGCTTGCCTGCGCTCGCCTCCAGTGGTGCGTGGCGAACGCGTTTGATTCTTGCCTGCGCTCGCCTCGAGCGGTGCGTGGCGAACGCGGTCGTAGTTTTGGGCGTTGTCTGGGCTCAGTGATCTCGGAGTAGGTCGGTCCACAGCGAACGCTGCGACAAGCACAGTGGCCACGTTGGCACGGAGGCGGGGTACTCGCTCAACGCGCCCGAAGTGATCTTGGCTTGGTTGAACCCGTTTGAAACGCTCGAATGGAGCGGTTGGGGCGGGTTGAGGGGGATCAGGGTCGGTTCGGGCGGGTTCGGGGAGCGGTTTTTGGGCGGTGCTGGGGTGTTCGTCGCGACCTCCATCACACGCAACTGGGCGGCTCAACCTCAAGGTGTGGTTCAGGTTCAAAATGTCATCGATTTCTCTCTGACCATCCGCCACTGAAACCCCCACATTTCCTAGGGTCAAGACACCATTGAGGCCGCAACCTGTGGGGGGTTATCCGTGGCCGGACGTCGCTTCCAATCCATGTTCAACGCTGTCGGTCAACGTGATGTTGCGATCGATCTTGGCACCACCAACACCCTGATTTACGTCGAGGGTCAGGGGGTCATTCTTTCCGAACCCTCAATGGTGGCTCGAGACAAGGCAACCAAGGAGCCGATCGCCGTCGGCACCGAAGCGAAGTTCATGATGGGCCGGACCCCGGCCAACATCGAAGTGATCCGTCCACTCAGCGACGGTGTCATCACCGAGTTCGAAGCGTGTGAGCAGATGCTTCGGTACTTCGTAGCCAAAGCCCTGCCCAATCGACGCATGGGTAAGCCGCGGATGGTCATCTGCGTGCCCTCGGGTATCACCGCAGTTGAACATCGATCGGTTCGCGATGCGGCCGAGTTTGCTGGCGCTCGGGATTCGGTCATCGTCGAAGAACCCGTCGCAGCTGCCATCGGGGCCGGGCTGCCCATCCACCATGCGGCCGGAAACTTGGTGATGGATATCGGCGGCGGCACCACCGAGGTGGCCGTCCTGAGCCTCGGCGGCGTGGTCTCGTCCCGATCCGACAAGGTCGGCGGGTTGGCAATGGACAAAGCGATCATCGACTACGCCGCGAAGGAATACAACCTCGCACTCGGCGAGCGTACGGCCGAGGAAATCAAGATCAAACTGGGATCGGCCTGTCCGATGCCCACCGAGTTCGAGGCCGAAATCCGCGGCCGCGATCTCGTCACCGGTCTCCCAAAGACCGTCGTCACCACCACCGCAGAAATTCGTGAGGCGCTCAGCGAACCTGTCGCAGCGATCCTCGATGCACTGAAGTTCACTCTCGATGCCACTCCGCCCGAACTGGCGGCCGACTGCATGGACCGCGGGATCACCGTCGTCGGCGGCGGCTCCCTGCTGGCCGGAATGGATCGACGAATGAACATCGAGACCGGTATGCCCATCCGCAAGGTGGCCGACCCGCTCGAAGTTGTGGTTGTGGGGTCAGCGAAGTTCCTGGCGTCCTACGACTCGCTGCAGGCTCTGGCCGCAGCAAAGAGCTAGCGCGTCGTGCAGCGGGGCTCTTTCGGCACACGCGCCGCGTCCAGTCGACCGGCGCCCATGCGGCTTGTCCTTCTTGTAGTTCTCACCTGTATCGCGCTACTGATCATCGACGGCCGTGGGTCGTCGGTCCTGTCGGGCACCCGCAGTGTGGCCGCCACGGTGGCCCGTCCGATCACCGGTGCCGTCACCTGGGCCGTAAGCCCGATCAGTGCCGCCGCCGATGGCGTGACCGGCGATCTTGCCGAGGTGCGAACCGAGAACGCCGAGCTTCGGGCCGAGCTGGCAGAGCTGAAGGGCCAGTTGGATCAGGCAGCCAACAACGAAGCCGAACTAAACGAGCTGCGCCGGGCGGTTCAGGTCGAGGTGGCGGACTCGTTGCCAACCGTCGTTGCCCGAGTCACGGCCGACCGCACCACACTCACCGATCGCACCCTCGAAATCGACCGGGGCACCGACCACGGCGTTCTGGTTGGTCAGCCCGTCGTAACCGGCGAAGGCCTCGTCGGCCAGATCATCAGCGTCACCTCTTCCTCGGCC
>CALGOA010000118.1 GCA_937958015.1 uncultured Acidimicrobiales bacterium
CATATCAAACCTCGAGTTCTGGGAGTGCCTTCCGAAGGTTGCGCATAGCTTGGTTGATGCGCTGTTCGTTCTCGATAAGGGCGAAACGTACGTGCCCTTCACCACCCGGGCCGAATCCTTCGCCGGGTGAGGTGGCCACCCCAGCCTCTCGAACGAGGTAGCTGGCGAACTCGACCGACCCCATGTGGGCATAGGGCTCCGGGATCGGGGCCCAAGCAAACATCGTGCCCTTGGGGCGTTCGATGTGCCAGCCGATTCGATCGAGGCCGTCGCACAAGACATTGCGACGGTTCTCATAGATCGCTCGCGCCATCTGTGGATGGTCGATCGCCTCGTTCAGGGTGACCGTCGCTGCGATCTGAATCGGCTGGAACGTTCCATAGTCGAGGTAACTCTTGAGCTTGCCAAGAGCGGCAACCACCTCGGCATTGCCGATCAGGAACGCCACCCGCCAGCCGGCCATGCTGAAGCTCTTCGTCATGCTGTAGAGCTCGACGCAGCAGTCCTTTGCACCGGGAACCTGCAGGATCGAGGGTGGCTGGTATCCGTCGAAGCCGAGGTCGGCGTAGGCGTTGTCGTGCACCACGATGAGGTCACGGCGTTTCGCGAAGGCCACCACCTTTTCGAAGAACTCCAGATCCACACAGACCGTGGTGGGGTTGTGGGGAAAGCTGATCACGAGGGTGCGGGGTTTGGGCCAGCTGTACTCCCACGCCTTTTCCAGGTTGGTGATGAACTGGTCTCCCTCGGCCAGCGGAACCTCCCGAATGGCGGCTCCAGCGAAGATCGGGCCCCAAATATGGATCGGATAACTGGGGGCGGGCACCAGCGCTGCGTCGCCAGGTTGGAGGAGTACCCACATCAAATGAGTGAATCCTTCCTTGGCGCCAATTGCCTGAATAACTTCGGTATCGGGGTCGAGGTCAACCCCAAAACGGCGGGCATACAAATCTGCCGCGGCCATACGGAGGCGGGGAAGGCCACGACTGGCCGAGTATCGATGGTTGTGTTCCTTCTGGGCCGACTCAGTCAACTTCTGCACTGCGATGTCAGGAGAGGGCAGGTCGGGATTGCCAAAGCCGAAATCGATGACGTCGACGCCGTCCCGCCGGGCCTGCATCTTCAGCTCGTTGATGACACCAAGGACATAGGGCGGTAGGTGGTTGATCCTTCGGAACTCCATCGGACGGAGGCTAATACCGTGCTTGCGCCGAGTGCGGCAGCGGACGCCAAATCAAAGACCCTCTAACCAAATCCAAAGAGGGTCTAACGCAGTGCCGCCACGCATACTGGAGGCGTATGAGCATCGAAGCGCGCAATCGGTTCATCGGTATCGACGTTGGTGGTACCAAGATCATGGGGGTCGTTGCGGACCCGACGACCGGAGAGATCCAGGTACGGCGCAAAGCTCCCACTCCCAAGACCGACCCGGAACTGCTACCGGACGCCATCAAGAACGTAGTCGCCGAACTGATCGATGAGGCGGGACGCCCCGTGGGCGTCGGCGTCGGCGTGCCGGGGCTGGTCGATCACCAGGGTGTGCTCCACTACGGGCCCAACGTTCCCGGCGTGCTCGGGCTCGATATGGCCGGGATCCTGCGTACCGAATTCGGCCTTCCGGTAATCGGTGAGAACGATGCCACCTGCGCCGCGTTGGCCGAACATCGGCTCGGCGCGGCCCGGGGAACCATGACCGCGGTGATCGTGAACCAGGGCACCGGCATCGCGGGCGGCATCGTGATCGGTGGCCGTATCCACCGAGGTGCGAACGGGTTCGCCGGCGAACCGGGGCACATGATGATCAACGCCGGTGGTCATCTTTGTGCGTGCGGCAAACGGGGCTGTTGGGAAGCGGTAGCTTCCGGCGCAGGTCTGGCCAACATGGCCCGCGACGTCGTGGCCGACGGAAAGGCGTTGCGGGTGCTCGAATTGGCCGGTGGCGACCCCGACTCGATCCGGGGCGAACACGTCTCGGCGGCGATCGCCGAAGAGGATCCCGAGGCGGCGATCATCCTCGAGCGATTCGCCGGTTGGGTGGCGGAGGGCCTTGCCAGCCTCGTGGCGCTGATCGACCCCGAGCTCGTCGTGCTCGGCGGTGGACTGACCGCAATCAACCGGCACTTCATCAGCGACGTCCAGGAGCAGATGAACAAGACGGTGATGGGCGCGGCCTATCGGCCCGAGGTTCCCATCGTCCCCGCCCGACTCGGTGCCGAAGCCGGTGCGATCGGCGCCGCCGTCAGCGCAAGGGATCTGTTCTTCGGGCGCTGAGAGATAGTTCCCGACCCATAGCGCTCGCGTGCCTCGCTCGTTACCTTCGGGCGTAATGGCGGAAGAACTTCTTCATTCTGTGGCGCGTATGCGATCGCTAACGGCGACTCTGCTGGCAGCGATCCTGGTGGCGTCGACGACCGCTCTGATTTCGACGATCGAGCCCGCTCACGCCGGGGTAGAAGGACGGCTCGAGATCCTCACGGCGGGGACGGACCGATACAGCCACGCCGCAGTCATCTCCGGCGACGGCGAACATGTGGTGTTCTCCTCGAGAGCCTCGGAGCTGGGAGACCTTCGATTTGAGGGTGCGGGGGTGGAGCGCTCATTCGTACGTGATCTCCGAACCGGCGACGTCGAACTGCTCGGAGGTGAGAACACACAGTGGCCGACGATCAACCACGACGGCACGGTCATAGCGTTCCTCTCACCTGAGGACCTCGACCTGTCCGACACCGTCAGCGGCGGTGGAGTGTTTGTGCTCGACCGGGCGGCCGGCACGTTACGCGCGTATGCCGAAGGCGATCGATATCTGGCTGGACAACCTCATCTTTCCGATGACGGAACAATCCTCAGTATCGGCGACACCCATGTGGTTGACCGGACCACCGGCGAGATCGTTCCGATCGACTTACCAGCGCACAACGGGAAGATTGCACTATCGGGTGACGGTCAGACCATTGCGTTTGCGTCGATCGATGACGACTTGGTACCGAACGACACCAACCGCAACTTTGACGTCTTCCTCTGGGACCGGTTGACTCGGCGCATCTCCCTGGAGACGTCGGGATTCACAATCGCGGAAACTCCTGCGCTTGGCCGTTCCGCCAACGACCTTGTGTTCTGGGCCCAGACCCGCTCGGGTGAGTTCGGCTTCTACCGCCGAAGCCAGTTCGGCGGTCACGACAGGATCGTGGAAACGCCTCGGTACTCGCCGCTGTCGCTGTCCGACGACGCCTCCGTCATCGGGTACTCCGATGAAGTTGACGTCTATATCTGGGCGGACAGCCGGGTGACCAAGCTGACCGCAGGAGGAAACGGTCGGTCAACCCAACCATCGATCGCAGGAGATGGCAGAAGCCTGACGTTCAAATCAAGCGCCACGAACCTGGGAACGGGCGACATCAACGGCCCCAAAGACGACATCATCCTTTGGCGAACGACCGGATCCAACGATGAGGGACGACCGCCGGCACCGCCACTGGCTGACGGGCCCGGCACCTCGGAGTTGCCGTACCTCTGTGAACCGGGAGGACCGAATTGGAGAACGGTGGAACGGGTAGAGGACGCTCCCGTGTCCGTCGAGTGGATTCCAGTCGGGACGGACACGATCTGTTACGACGGTCTGGTCGATCCCTGTCCAATAGCTGCGGTCACGATCGATGACGGTCCCCAAATTGGACGTGCCATTCGGTGCCTGAGCCAGCTCGAGTTCTTCTGTGAGCAGCCTGATGGTGGTTGGTATCGGGCTGGAAGCTATAGCCTCCTGACCGGACAGGGAGGCTTCTACGGATTCAACACGTTTACGGGATTCTACGAACAGCCACCACTGCTCACTGAGGCCGGGTCGTTAACAGAGCTGACCAGACTCCCTGGATTCGGCGAAACCCAGTCCGATGCGCTCCGTCTGTACAGGGCGTTCTTCCGGCGTGAGCCCGATCTGTCCGGCGCGAAGTACTGGATGGGAATCCTCGAATCAGGTGCGTCGCTTGATCAGATCGCATCGCAGTTCGCACTGTCTGAGGAGTTCGACAACACCTACGGCGAGGTGTCCAACTCGGTCTTCCTTGACATCGTGTATCGCAACGTTCTCGGACGGACCGCCGACCCGGACGGTAAGGCCTATTGGTTGGCACTGCTGAACTCGGGGCTGCAACGAGGGAGCGCAGTGCGGTGGATCGCTGCTGGCGTCGAATTCGAGTCGGCCTTTCCCTACCCGCGAAACCATACTGCGAGTTTTCTGCTCACCAGCGAATCACAGACCCGGGCTGGTGTGTGCGCTGATCGTTAACCGATCACACCGTTGAGGGTCATCCGGACGATGGCGTCGGCCGGGATTCCTTCACCGGTGTCGGCTGCCATGCGACACATCTCTTCGGTTATGCCACGGATGGCGATCGACATGGCTCGGGCGTCTCCGGGGGCGATCAAACCCTCACTCATGGCCTCGTTGAGGTGGCGGGTGGTGTCCTCGATCGAAACCTCGCGGCCCTTTCGAAGCACGGTCGCAAACGTCTCCTCGGTCCAGGCAAAGTCGACCAGACGCATCACCGCGGTGTTCTGAGCCAACCAATCCAGCGATGCCCGCACGCCCAGTTCGATCCGGGTGAGCGGGTTGGGTTCGTCGCGGATGGCGGCGTGCTGATGACGGCGAACCTCGAGTAGTGCGTCGCTGAGGATCTCGCGAAGCATGTCTTCCTTGGAGGCGAAGTACCAATAGAACACGCCCTTGCCGACTCCGACACCGTCCACGATTTCAGCGACCGACGTTGGGTGATACCCCTGCTCGGCGAACTTCTCGGTGGCAACTCGAACCAGTTCATCTCGACGCTCCTGACCCCGCGAGGTCAGCTTGCGTTCATCGGGAGCCAGCGACATAGTGCGCCAGAGTAGAACGTTTTCTTGACCGAGTGGTCAAGAGCGGTTGGACCCACACCGTCACAAACCCCCGCCCGGTGCGATAGACCGGTGCCATGACCGATGCAATCGTTCAGCAACTCGATGCCACCGGCGTCCCCTACGAGATCGTCGAATGTGATCCGGCACTGGCCGACACGGCCGAGTTCTGCGAAGCCTACGGCTATGAAATCTCCGACTCTGCCAACACGATCATCGTGGTCGGCAAGTCCGATCCGAAGGTTTTTGCGGCCTGTGTTGTCCTCGCTGACTCCCGGTTGGACGTCAACGGGGTCGTCCGCAAGCGTCTCGGCACCCGCAAGGCGTCGTTTGCGTCAGGTGACCAGACGGTCGAGCTCACCGGCATGGCGATCGGTGGCGTCACCGCCGCCGGACTGCCAAACGATCTGCCGCTCTGGATCGACGCCCGGGTTGTGGAACGCGACCGCATCGTCCTGGGAGGAGGCGGTCGGGATCGCAAGATCGTGGCAGCACCGTCGTTGCTGAGCGCCCTGCCCAACGCCGAGGTTGTACCGGACCTGGCGAAGGTGCCCGAGGCGTAGTGTTACTGCGCCCAGCCCCGTGATCGTTCCACAGCCTGGGCCCAACGGGCATACAGCGGTTCCACCGTGGATCGATCCTCGCTCGGTGTGAAGCGGGCGTCGACGGCCCAGCTATCGATGACGTCCTGGGTGCTCGACCAGTACCCCTCGGCCAGACCGGCCAGATAGGCGGCGCCCAGAGCGGTGCACTCCATGTTTGCCGGCCGGGTCACGGGCACGTTCAGTTGGTCGGCCTGAATCTGCAGCAGAAGGTCCATCACGCTGGCCCCGCCGTCGACGCGCAGCTCCGCGGGTTGGGTGCCCGATCCGGCGGTCATCGCATCGACGACATCGCGAACACTGAAGGCGATCGCCTCGACCGTCGCTCGGGCCAATTGCGCCCGACCGGTCCCGCGGGTGATTCCAACGATCGTGCCGCGGGCGTAGGGATCCCAATACGGGCTTCCCAGGCCCGTGAAGGCGGGGACGACGAACACGTCGTCGCTGGTTTCGACGCTGGCGGCCAGCGGCCCAATTTCGGCAGCCTCGGAGATGATGCCCAGGCCGTCTCGCAGCCATTGAATCGCAGAGCCGGTCACGAACACCGCCCCCTCGTAGGCGTAGGTGGCGGGCCCACCCTCCTCCAGCTGCCAGGCGACGGTCGAAAGCAGTCCCTCGACCGGAGCGGGCATATCGGACCCGACGTTCATCAGCACGAAACTTCCGGTTCCGTAGGTGTTCTTGGTCATGCCCGGCTCGAAACAGGCCTGACCGAACAGAGCCGATTGCTGGTCGCCGGCCACGCCGCTGATCGGGATACCGGCGCCCAGTGCGGTGGTGTCGGCGGTGGTTCCAAACCGACCGCTGGTGGGTCGTACCTCGGGCAGGGCGGCCATCGGAACCTCGAGCAGATCACACATTTCCGCTGACCAGCTGAGGGTCGAAATGTCCATCAGGAGCGTCCGGCAGGCGTTGGAAGGTTCGGTAGCATGCACGGCGCCGTTGGTCAGCTTCCACATCAGGAACGAATCGATGGTGCCCAGCGCAAGGTCGTCATTCACTTCGACGCCGCCCTCGTTGAGCAGCCATCGGAACTTGGTGCCGGAGAAGTACGGATCCAGAACCAGCCCGGTCGTCGCCCGAACCATGTCCAGATGACCCTGTTCGGTCAACTGGTCGCAGTAGGCGGCGGTTCGACGATCCTGCCAGACGATGGCCCGGTGGAGCGGCTTACCGGTGCTGCGGCTCCATGCGACCACCGTCTCGCGCTGATCGGTAATACCGATCGCCACCACCGGTTCGTCGATCGTCGCCATCAGCTCTGCGATGACGGACTGGATGCTGGTCCAGATCTCCTCGGCGTCGTGTTCGACCCATCCCGGCTGGGGGAAGTGCTGAGTGAACTCGGTGTAGGCCAGCCCCTTCACCTCGGAACGTTCGTTGATAGCCAACGCCCGCACTCCGGTTGTACCTGCATCTAGGGCAACGACGATTCCCACACTCAGCTCCTTGATTGAGACCTCTGAGCGAATCTAGTAGCCAACGGTCGGTCGCAGAAATATCCGATTCCGGCACAGGCCGTGAGGGTTCAGGAATCTCCGGTGCCGAGTTCGCTTTTGGATCCCCTCTGCAACGCAACCGCCTCGCGCTGGCCCTCGGTCAACACGTCGATCAGTTCGGTGCTGCTCACCGCGACAAAGACCATGGTGCGAATGTCTTTGTCGGTCAGCGGGCCTTCGGTGCTGAGGACACCTTCGTCGATGAGGGTGTCGACCAGATGGCTCTCCTGAGTGCGGACGACATCCATGATCTCGTTCGAGGTGTACCGATGCAGTTCAAGGGGTGCCGGCGTGTTGACGACGACCGGCAGGTCGGTTCCGGTGGCGACGGCCAATCCGGTGCTCGCCGAAACGACCGGTTCCGGTCGGTAGTCGATGGCCGGCGAGGTGGCCGGGTCGGCGGGTGCCAGCGAGTCCATCGACGCCGCGAGGTTCTCAGCATCGAAATCGTCGAGTTCGACCGGTCCGGTGGAGACGGTGACATCGATGTCGGAACGAATCGTCGGTGCTTGTGCCGGTGAAGGGGCGGTCGAGGCGAGGTCAGCATCTTCGCCGACATCTTCTCGGTCGTCGGTGCTGTCGGTGTCGTCGCCCACGCGATGGTCGACCTCGACCAACTCGGTTTTGGAATCGGCAACCGCCCTCGTCGGCTCATCGATGGTCGCCTCACTCGATGGACCATCGGCGCCGGAATTGGTGCGGGGCGAGTCGTCGGGCCACTTGATCCGGATCGGAGACTTCTCGACCGGTGTCGGGTTTTGGATGTCGTCGAAGAGAGTCTCGCCGGGAATCGACTCGGCAACGGGTTGGCGTGATTCGTCAAAGACGGCTCCACGAACCGTGGGTGGTGTCAACGGTTCGCGTTCACCGAACAGCGACTGAGATTCGCCCTCGGCGCCAACGGACACGAGCGAGCGTGGCGCAGCGTTCTCAGCCTGCCGCACCACTCCCTCTTCAGCGAGCTCGTCATCAGCGAAGAATGGTTTGAACCCGCCGAAGCGGGCAAAGAAGATCAGCCAGATGAACCCGACGAACCAAATGGTCAGAAGTCCGGACAGACCGGTCTCCCAAACCCCCAGGACCGCCAGTGCCAGAGCGACGACAGCAGCCAAAACGCCCAGACCAGTGATGATCGACTTCGTCATGGAGAACCCTTCCGTACACCCGGGTGTCCGCCAAAGCGGTGGTGCCCCGACACGATAGGCGGCGAATCGCTCACGCGAAAGCTGTTCACCTAGAGTGTGCTGAGACCACGGTTCGTGTGTGACGGCGCAGTGTCTCAACCAAAGGGTTAGCATTGGGCGGTCGTGTTGGCTCCTGAAGGTTCCTGTAGAGGTTGAGGGTGAAGGATCACAACGAAAACGGAGGGTCAGCGACAACCACGCGCGTGCTGTCGCTCGCCGTTCTGTTCGTGTTGTGCTGCTCGTTTATTCTTCCCGCCGCCGGAGCACAGGAGACCGAAACCCTCGAGGAAGCCCGCAAGGAACGCGAGAGCCTGCAGCGGGATCGTGCCTCGGCGCTGCGAGAACTTGCCGCGGCGAAGCTGCGCGACGAGGAACTGGCCGAACTGCTCAACTACCTCAACGTCGAGATCGCAACCACCGAACTTGCGGTTGAGGGTTTGCGGCAGGAGCTGGTGGTTGTCGAGTCCGAGCTGGAGGCGGCTCGCCAGGTTCAGACCGAGGCCGTGTCCGAGTCGATTCGCCTTCGTGAAGAGATCGCCACCGTTGCAGTTGAAGGCTTCGTTCGTTCGACCCGCCAGGAAGAAGCATTCTTCGGGTCGGAGTCACTGAGTGATGCCTACCGCCAGAACTCACTGATTCGCGAAGCGAACGCCGAACCGACCGAACTTCTCGACCGGGTCCGCATCGTTGAGGAACAGGGTCGACTGGCTGAGGCCACCGTCGCCGACGCCGCCAGTGAAACGATCGAGTTGGAGGAACAACTTCAAGCTCGCCTCGCAGGCCTCGAGAACGATCTGGCCGAGTCCGCTGAGCTGAAACTCGAGTGGGAAGCCCGGGTCAGCGAATTCACCGAGAAGGTGTCGGAACGGGACCGCGATATCCGCGAAGTAGAGGCCGAGATTCTCGAACTGTCACCAACCGCAACCAGCGGACCCGCCACAGCCCCGCCGGCCGGGGATCCGTCGGTTCAGGGTTACGACTGGCCGTTGATCGGTCGGGTGTCCAGCGGCTTTGGCCCCCGGGTCCATCCGATCTTCAAGACGCGTCGCATGCACACCGGCCTCGATATCGGCGGCCGCTCGGGTGAACCGATCTACGCCGCGAAGGGCGGGACCGTTCTCTCAGCGGGCTGGCGCGGCGGCTACGGAAATACCGTCGTGATCGACCACGGCGGCGGGTTCAGCACCCTGTATGCCCACCAGTCACGCATGGCGGTGGGCGCCGGACAGACGGTGCAGATCGGTGAAGTCATCGGTTATGTCGGCAGCACCGGCTGGTCCACAGGACCTCACCTTCACTATGAACTGCGCTTGAACGGCAAGCCGATCGATCCGCTGCCGTATCTTCCCTAGAGCCCGGTCAGGTTCCAATCTCCAGGACCACCTTGTTGGCTTCCCCGGCGATCATCAACTCGAACGCCTGCTCGTAGTCCTCCAGTGGCACGTGGTGGCTCACGACCGGCGCAACGTTCAGACCCGAGTTGAGCAGCGCCACGGCCTTGTACCAGGTCTCGAACATCTCGCGACCGTAGACACCCTTGATGGTGAGGCTCTTGAAGATGGCCTGGTTCAGATCCACGAGCGCTGATTCGGCAAAGACCCCCAGGAGGCCCACCTTGGCCCCGTGGTTCGTGGTCGACAGGATGTCGGTGAGCGCAGCTGCGCTTCCTGACATCTCCAACGCGACATCGAAACCCTCTTTCATGCCCAACTCGGCCATCGCTGCTCGAAGCGGGACCTCGCCAGCCTGGATCGCCATGCTCGCGCCCATCTCGGATGCGGTCGCCAGTCGGAGGTCGTCGATATCGGTGACTACGACGTGGCGAGCGCCGACCTTGCGACAGACGGCTGCGGCCATCTGGCCGATCGGCCCGGCTCCGGTGATGAGCACATCCTCTCCCACCAGATCGAACGAGAGCGCGGTGTGAACAGCGTTGCCGAGCGGATCAAGAATGGCGGCGACGTCGTCGGACACCGAATCGGGCAGGGCGTACGCATTCGAAGCGGGGATCACCACGAAGTCGGCAAACCCGCCATCGGTCTGGATTCCGACACCGATGGTGTTGCGGCAGAGATGGCCATCGCCGGAACGACAGTTTCGACAGTGCCCACAGATCAGGTGGCCTTCGCCTGCCACGCGCATCCCGACCTCGATGGTGGTGACCGACTCGCCCACCTCCTCCACGACGCCGACAAACTCGTGCCCCAACGTCACCGGCGGTGTCACGGTCTGCTGGGCCCACCGATCCCACTGGTAGATGTGTAGGTCGGTGCCACAGATCGCCGCCTTGGTCACCCGAATCAGAATGTCGGCTGGCCCCGGTGTGGGCCGAGGTTTGTCCACCAGTTCGAGTCCTGCCGCTGCGGTGGTTTTTGTCAGCGCTCTCACGAGAGGATCCCCAACTCGTGGCCCACCCGGGAGAATGCCGCAACCGCCCGGTCGATCTCGGCGTCGGTGTGGGCTGCGTTCATCTGGGTTCGGATCCGGGCGGTGCCGATCGGGACCACCGGGTACGAGAAGGCGGTCACGTAGACCCCCTCGGCGAGGAGTCGGGTCGCCATCTCGGCTGCCAGTGCGGCATCACCGATCATCACGGGAATGATCGGATGACCTTCACCGGTCAGTTCGAAGCCCGCCGTCGTCATCGCCGACCGGAAGCGGGTTGCATTCGACTCGAGTTGCCGACGGAGATCATCGCCGGCCCGCACCAGACGGAGCGACTCCATCGCACCGCCGACGAGAGCTGGCGCCAGCGCGTTCGAGAAAAGATAGGGGCGGGCCCGCTGACGGAGCAGATCCACGACGTTCTGGCGGGCCGCGATGAAACCTCCCATCCCACCTCCCATCGCCTTGCCAAGGGTGCTGGTCACGATGTCGACCCTCTCGACCACGTCGTGCAGGGCGGGCGTGCCGCGACCATCGGGACCGATGAATCCGGTCGCATGGCAGTCGTCGACCATCACCAGAGCGTCATAGGTGTCGGCCAGCTGGCAGATAGCGGCAAGGTCGGCGATGTATCCGTCCATCGAGAACACGCCGTCGGTGACGATCAGGATGTGCTCGGTGTCGGACGCCCGGGCCGCCTGCAGCTGGGTTTCAAGATCGGCCATGTCTCTTGTCTTGAACCGGTACCGGGCCGCCTTGCAGAGTCGGACTCCATCGATGATCGACGCATGGTTGAGCGAGTCGGAGATGATTGCGTCCTCGGCACCGAGCAACGGCTCGAAGACGGCGCCGTTGGCGTCGAAGCAGGCTGCGAAGGTGATCGCGTCGTCGGTGCCGATGAAGTCGGCGAGTTCGGCCTCCAGCTCACGATGGGCGTCCAGAGTGCCGCAGATGAACCGGACCGACGCCATTCCGTACCCGTAGGTCTGCATGGCCGACGTCGCCGCTGCGGCGATCGAGGGCGAGTCGGCGAGACCCAGATAGTTGTTGGCGCAAAAGTTAAGAACCGGGGCCGACTGGCCAACGACCTCAACCTCACCGCCCTGAGGTGATCGCAGTGGGCGCTCGGGCTTCCAGAGTCCCTCGGAACGGATCTGGGTCAGCGTCGTATCGACCGACTGGTAGAACTGGGTCCTGCTCATCCCCGGAGGCTACTGCCCGGGGGAGAACCGGTCAGGCCCGAATGGCGATGCTGTGCCAACCCGAGGCACCGTCGGGGGCTGGTTCGGTCCGCACCTCGGTCTGGGTATTTCCGGTGGCGTCGGTGGCCCGGACCCGGATCCGGTGGGTGCCGGGTTCGAAATCCCAACTGGTCGACCATTGCCGCCACGCATTCACACCGAGGGACTCGCCCAACGTTGCTTCGATCCACGGCTCCTCGTCCACCTGAACCTCCACCTTGGTTATCCCGGTGTTTGGGGCCCATGCGACGCCACCGATGGCGGTGAGGCCCGGTTCGATGGCGGTGTTGGCCCGAGGCACGTCGATGCGGCTCTGTGTCTTCACCGGGCCCGACTTTGACCAGCCGCGGGGAATCCAGAAACCGTCAAAGTCTTCCCAGGTGGTGACTACGATTTCCTTCAGCCACTTCGTGGCAGAGACGTACCCGTAGAGACCGGAGACGACGAGGCGGGCGGGGAAACCGTGATCAACCGGCAGTGGTTCGCCATTCATCCCCACCGCAACCAGTGCGGTGCGTCCGTCGAACGCTGCTTCGGTAGGGAAGCCACAGTTCCAGCCATCGACCGATTCACTCTTGATCTGGGTGCCACCCTCCTGCACACCCGCCTCCTCCAACAGCTCCGATAACGGAACACCCTGCCAGATCGCATTGCCGACGAGGTTGCCGCCGACGCTGTTGGAGACACAGCTCAACGTGACCGGAGCGATGGTGGTGGAACGCTCGAGGAGGTCGTCGTAGGTGTAGGTGACCTCCCGGTCGACCATGCCCTTGATGGTGAGTGACCAGTTCGCAGGATCGACCTGCGGGGTGAGGGTGGCGGTGTCGATCAGATAGAACTCGTCGTTCGGGGTGATGACCGTACTGATGCCTGGTGTCGCGGCAACATCGCTGGCTTCGGCGGTGCGCACAGCAGCCTCGATGGCTTCGCTACCTTCGAGCGGCTGCAACTCGACCGAGCTGCGAGCTTCCTCCACCGCTGCTCCCGACCGGAGCTGACGGGCACCAAAGGCGAGGGCTCCAACCGACGCGGCAGCGGTCGCCACCCATGCGAGGAAGGTGCGTCGTTCCACCTCCGGCGTCGCCACCGGAACCGGGTTGGCCGGGGCGGTTCGAGATGGTGGCGTGGCGGCCAGGGGTGCGGCGCGGGGTATCCGGTACAGCAGAAGGCCGAGCACCGAGATGCCAGCGAGAACCGATACGAGCGACACGATGAGGCCATAACCCCAGCCGCCCTGAACGTCGGTACCGATCGCGAGGAACCCGATGACGCCGAATGCGGCGATGCCACCGGCGCCGATTGCGAATCGTTTCACCGACAGGACGCCCAGAACAGCAGCGAAGATCATCGACAGGATGACGGTGCCGATGATCAGCGCGATCTTGTCGTTCAGTCCAAACACCGACTTGCCGAAATCGACGAACCACTCAGGCGCGTTGTTGATCACGCGGTTGCTGACGGCGATGACCGGTCCCGGTTTCGGGGCTGCGGTCGCTCCTGCCAGTTCGCCGACGGCCAGCGCAGCTCCGCCGGCGGTGAGCCCGGCCAGCGCCCCGGCCCACTTTGGACCGGCGGACGGCGTTGGGTGCGTCGAGGCTGGCTCGTCGGTTTCGATTGAAGGGGGCGTGAGCGTAGCCATCCGGCGGTTCCTGTTCGTTCCGTTCCTATGCGCTGCCCTGGTGAACCCACCGGGGCAGCAACAGATTCCAGTCTGGTTCGGTTGAGCTAAATATCGGCGAAAACGACCGATGATCCAGCGGGATCAAAATCTTCTGTGATTCGGGAATCATCGAGATGTCGCCCCTGTTTCCTGCTGGCGTGAGAACCCCGTCACCCCTCCCGCCGGCGCGCCCCTCCCGACCGCGCCGTACCCGACTACTGGCACTCGCGGCCGCGGTATCGCTCGGCGCAGCGGCCTGCGGTGCCAGTGACTCAGGCACCGCAGCTCCCGCCACCACGGTGGCGGCTGCCGACGGCGGCGGGGCGTTAACCGGGGACAATCTCTTCCCGAACGTGAACGTCACGAACATCACCGACGGCACACCATTGAATCTTCAGGAGGAACTGGCCGGGGGCGACCTTCCGGTCCTCCTGTGGTTCTTCGCACCGCATTGACCCACCTGCCGGGCCGAGGGCCCGGAGGTCGAGCAGTTTGCTCGCGATAACGCAGACACCCTTCGAGTCGTTGGAATGGGAGCCCAGGACAGCTTGACCTTGGCTCAGCAGTTCCAGGAACAGACCGGCACCATGAGTTTCCCGATGACCTGGGACGAGTCTTTCGACACCTGGCGGTACTACCAGGTGACCGGTCAACCCACCGCGATTCTGGTGGACAAGCAAGGCCAGCCGATCAGCGGATGGCGCGGCTTCTTCCCCAAGGACGAAGTACTCGAACTCGCCCGCGACGCCTCCTAAGCCCACCATCCACTAGATGTGAGGGCCCGCCGCCGTTTCAAGGGTCCCGGCGCCGGCCCAGTAACGTCGTCGGATGGTTGACGCAGCAGTACGAACCGATCTGTCCGGCCGAGTGGCGGTGATCACCGGTGGAAACGGTGGCATCGGTCTTGGATTGGCAAAGGGGTGCGCGGCCGCCGGTGCGGCCGTCGCGATCTGGGGTCGCAACTCCGAGAAACTCGAAAAGGCGACGGCCGAGCTGAAAGGGTTGGGCGGCACCGTTCTGACCCAACAGGTCGATGTTTCCGACGAGGCGCAGGTGGATGAAGCGATGGCACAGGTGGTCACCGATCTTGGCCGCGTCGATTCCGTCTTTGCCAACGCCGGCGTCGGCGCCATTCCGAAACCGTTCATCGAACAGACCACCGATGAATGGAAGGCGCTGCAAAAGGTCAACTGCGACGGGGTGTTCTTCACCCTCCGAGCTGCCGCCCGGGTACTGATCGAACAGGGCGAAGGAGGTTCGTTGGTTGGGGTGTCGTCGGTCTCGGCCATTCACGGCGCCGCGATGAGCCAGTCCTACGCGGCATCGAAGATCTCGGTGTTGGCCATCATGCGGGCCCTTGCGGTGGAACTGGCGCGGTACAACGTGCGCTGCAACAGCATCATCCCGGGTTGGACCGAGACCGAGATGACCGAACCCGCCCGAGAGTACGACCGCTTCCTCACCGCGACCACGGCGCGAACTCCGATCCGTCGTTGGGGTGTTCCCGATGACTTCGCCGCCCTCGGTGCCTACCTGGCCGATCCATCGATTATCTTCCATACCGGCGACGAGATCGTCCTCGACGGTGGATACACCCGGTTCTGAACAGGTACGTTGGTCAGCGAGATGGAAGGATCACAGCCGATGAAGATCGTCGTTGATCGAATGCAGTGTGAGGCCAACGGCATCTGTGAAGGTATCGCTCCCGACGTCTTCCGGCTCGACGATGACGACGAGCTCCACATCCTGATTGCGGAGATCAACGCCGAACAGCTCTCCGATATCGAGGACGCCGTGTACCAGTGTCCCAAGCAGGCCCTCTCGATCGAACGGGGCTAGATGGATCCAGCCGATGAGCTGGTCGAGGTGGTCGACGCCCACGGCAATGTGGAACGCCTCACCACCCGATCCCGGATGCGAGCAGAAACCCTACGGCACCGATCCACCTACATAGTGGTTCGGCGAACGTCTGGTGCACTCGTGGTTCACCGGCGCGCCGATTGGAAGGACGTCAATCCCGGGCTGTGGGACATTGCCTTCGGTGGTGTTGCAGGGGTTGGTGAGCCTTGGCCGGAAGCGGCGGAAAGAGAACTGGCCGAGGAGGCGGGACTAACCGATCAGATTCTCGAACCCATCGGCTCGGGGAGCTACGACGAGGACGATGGCCGCATCGTGGCTCGGGTGTACCTCGTCGTTTCCGATGACGCGCTGTCATGTGACGATGGAGAAGTCGTTGAACTGGCCGAAGTCAAAGCCGAGGAAGTGCACACCTGGCTGTCAGCACACGAGGTGTGTGCCGACAGCCTGATGATCGTCCTACCCCTGTTGGCCTAGATCGAGTCGCGGCGCCGACCGGGACGTTCGGTCACCTGTTCGGCGGCGACGTTCGCCTGACTCCATTGCTCCAACAACGCAAAGATCGGATCGAGACCGATTCCCTTCCGCGTCGCTGAGTATCGAACCTCGCCGTGATTGGTGGTGCGGGTCACGATGCCTTCGGCCTCTAGTTCGGTCAGTCGAGTGTCGAGCAATCGGTCCGACAACCCGGGAATCGAGGCGCGGATCTCTCCGAATCGAAGCGCCCGGTCGCCGATCGCTTTGAGGATGCAAGCGGTCCACCGTCGCCCGATGAGTTCGGCCGCGTGGTGAAACGCGGGACTGTACGTCTCTGCATCCTCGTCCTCTGCAGTTGTTGCACTAGCACTCACGCACTCAAACGTAGTTGGTCGGCAAAGGCGCTGACTGACCGAGCGGCCGAACATCGGAACCGACCGATAGCACCGCTCAACCGCGGGAGCTGATCCGACCGTGCCGATGTTGGGTGGTGCTGATCGACTGTTCCCGGAACCAGCGGTACAACTCCACGAACCCGTCGGCGCTCGGCTGCGCTCGATCGATAGCTACTCCCTGTGCGATTCCCAGCTTCAGCACCCCAGGTTCGTCGGTGAGGAGCCGTAGTCGCCCAACGGACGATCCCATCCGGGAATCCAATTCTTCGATCGACTCGAGCCGAGCGTCCGACTCGATGAGTTCCACACCGGTGACGTCGCTGGCGATACGCAATCGTTTCAGCTCTCTGTTTGTCGAGCCGTCGTGACGTACCACGACCCGTTCGAGCGGGAGATAACGGAGCACATTGGATTCGGCCCGCAGGCCGGAAGGGTCGTGTTCGGTTTCGAACTGCTGGCGAAGGGCGCGACGGTAGGCGTCACGAATAGTCTCCGGTGCAGTGTCGTCAGGGTCGGTGATGGTGGCGAACTGCTGCACGTAGCCCGGCCCTCCCGCCTTGGCGCTACCACCGACCGATGATTTCTTCCAGCCGCCGAAGGGTTGGCGTTGAACGACAGCGCCCGTGATCACCCGGTTCACGTATGCGTTCCCTACCTCCACGCGATCAAGCCACGTAGTCACCTCGGCCGGATCGAGGGAGTGGATCCCACCGGTCAGACCGAAGTCGGTTCCGTTCTGAACCTTGATCGCCTCGTCAAGATCCGTGACCCGCATGAGACCCAGCACCGGACCGAAACACTCGTTGCGATGGAACCAGGAACCGGCGGCAACGTCGGTTCGTACCCCCGGGCTCCACAGGGTGCCGTCCGCGTCCAGCTGTGATGGTTCGACCAGCCAGCTTTCTCCCGAATCGAGCGTTGTGAGCGCACGTCGCAGTTGGGATGTTGGCGGGCCGATGACCGGACCCATCATCGTGGCGGGGTCCGCAGCTGCGCCCACCCGATAGCTTTCCACCGCATCCCGAAGGCGGGGTAGGAAGTGTGGGCTGTCGTAGACGTCGGCGGTGATGATGCCGAGGCTCGCGGCGGAACACTTCTGGCCCGAGTGGCCGAAGGCGGACGTCACGAGGTCGGCGATGGCCAAATCGAGGTCGGCGGCCGCCGTGATCACGAGGGCGTTCTTGCCGCTCGTCTCGGCGAGGACCCGGCGGTCGGGTTTCCAGGATTGGAACAGTGCTGCGGTTTCGTACGAGCCGGTCAGGGTCACGGTGTCAAGCTGCGGGTGGGTCACGAGATGTTGCCCAACCGGGCCGTCCTGGCAGACCACCAGTTGCAGACGGTCGACCGGAACTCCACCCCGATGAAACTGGTCGACGATGCGTGCACCCAGTGCCGCGGCCTCGGGTGCTGGCTTGAGGATCACCGCATTGCCGGCCGCCAGCGCCGAGGCAACACCACCGGTGGGGATCGCATACGGGAAATTCCACGGCGCCACCACCGCCACCACGCCGCGACCGGCAACGCCGAACCCACGGCCCAGAAGGTCGCCGAACTGCTGCTCGGCGGTTGCGCCGTAGTAGCGGCAGAAGTCGATAGCTTCGGAGATCTCGGGGCTTGCCTGCCCCACCGTCTTGTGTGTTTCCGAGGCGAGCAGAGCCACGGTGTCCGGTTGTTCGGCGGCCATGATCGTGGCGGTCGCATCGAGCCACGATCGGATCTCGGCCAGGGTGTCCTTTGTGTGCTCCCGCACCCAGGAGCCGTCGGCCCGGCTCATCACGGCATCGATCTCGCGATCGGTTGAGACTTCGGCCGGCGGAAGCGGAGCCGGCTTGGCTACCGCGTTGGCTACCGCATCGCGGACCGCAGGGTCGGTGAAGTCCAGTTCAGGTTCGTTCTCGAATGCCTCGCCCTCACGCTTGGCAGGGCGTCGGAGTCGCTCGCTCCCAACGGAGTGTCGGAGGGTGACGGCAGCTCGAAACATGTCGGCCTGACGATCGAACTCGGGCGAGTCGGCCTCGAGCGAGAACAGGGAGCGAAGGAAGTTGTCGGGCTGGGTGTTCTCATCGAGTCGTCGAGAGAGATAGGCGAGGCTCGACCCGTAGTCGGCGTCAGCAACGACCGGCGAGTACATCAGCAGATCCCCGACCTCCTGCTGAATCGCCCGGGCCTGACTCGGTGCCATACCTTCCAGCATCTCGAACTCGACGCGGTGCTGGGCAGCGAGCGCCCGGCTGCGAACGATGGCCCAGCTCACATCAAACAGATTGTGGCTAGCCAGCCCAACCCGTACCGCGTCGTTCCACTCCGGTCGCAGCAGCGAGTCGAGCACCGCTTTGAAGTTGGCATCGACCTCGGCTTTGGTCGCATACGGGGCGGCGACCCAACCGTGTAGTTCCGCCTCCACCTGTTCCATCGCGAGGTTGGCGCCCTTCACCAACCGAACCTTCACCGTTCCACCGTTCGTTTCGAACCGGCGGAGGGCCCAGGAACCCAGCTGTTCCGCGGCGTTCCGGGAATCCGGAAGGTACGCCTGAAGCACGATTCCGGCGTCGATGGAGGCGAACTCCTCCTCGTCGAGCACCGTGGTGAATGCAGCCAGCGTCAACTCGAGATCCCGAAACTCCTCCATGTCGAGACTGACGAAGGTTCGGGGTGTTGCGGACTCGGCGGCCCGATACAGGGCCCTCAGCCGGTCGGCGACCCGTTCCACCGAGAGATCGAACGCTGCTATGTCCAGGTTTGCGACAACCGACGACAACTTCACCGAAACGTAGGTGACATCGGGTCGTGCGATCTGGCCAAACACGGTGGCAGCCCGTTGTTCGGCCTCGGCATCGGACAGGATCGCTTCGCCGAGGGCGTTGATGTTCAGTCGCACGTCCTCCTCGGTGCGTTTAGCGATGTGGCGGGCCAACGCGGGGTCGTCCGCACTGAGGATCACTCCCTCGGTTTCAGCGCGGGTCCGTTTCAGAACGATCGGCATCACCAACCGGGGGAGTCGAGGGGCGACGTGCCGGGCGATCTTCAGCAGGGTCGAATCGATCGCGCCGAATGCCCCGGTTCCGTAACGATCGATCAGTGCCGCGAATCGATTCGCTGCTAAGCCGTCGTCCTCGATACGCATCACCTCATCGGTCAGTGCAAGCACGAGTTCCATCGAGTCGTCGTCCTCGAGCAGTCGACCGAGACGATTTCGGCGGCGCGTTTCGCCGGAGGTTTCATCCTCGAGACTGATGCGCAGAAGTCGTCGAGCGAGATCGATGGCGGCTTCGGCAAGTTCCAGATCCGACGGAACGGTGGTCATACGTCGATTGAACACCCCGATGAGGGGCGCTGGCTTGGTGGGAAACACCGCCAAACCGGTCGATTTTCTACAAGTCGAGCCGGTGGCTGCTCGCCGAGCGCTTCTCGCGCCACACTGAGGCGGTGCTGCCAGCCAGTCTGCAAGCGGTCAGTCAAGCGATGGCGACCGTTCCCCACGTGATGTTCTGCGTGAAGTCCGAGCAGGGTGTTTACCTCGCTGCGAATCGGGCGTTCGCCGAACGGTCAGGACGACAGGGCGCTGGTGAGGTCATCGGTCGGACCGCCCACGATCTGTTTCCCCGAGCCTTGGCCAAACGGTACGAAGCCCAGGATCGGATGGTGCTCGAGACCGGCAAGGTGCTGTCGAACCAACTTGAGGTCATCACCCGAATCGACGGGAGTTACGGATGGTACCTGTCGTCGAAATCCCTCTGGTCCGATGTCGCATCTGAGACCAGAGGACTGGTCAGTGTCTCGGTGGACCTGCGAACGCCCGTGGATGCTGCCGCTCCCCACGGTCGGCTGATGCAGGCGGTCGAGCTGGCTCGGCGTTCATTCGCCGACAACCCATCGGTCTCCGAACTGGCCGAAGCGGCGGAGATGTCGGTGTCGCAACTGGAGCGATCGACCCGCCGAATCCTCGGCCTGACCCCAAAACAACTAGTTCTGCGGTTCCGCCTCGAGGAGGCACTCGAACTGCTGATGACCACCGACCTCTCGGTGAGCGCGATCGCGGCCCAATGCGGGTACTACGACCAGAGCGCCTTCGCCCGTCAGTTCAAACGAGTGACCGGGTCAACGCCGAATGCCTATCGGCGCCAAGCCGACCGAATCGTTACGCCCCGGTGAGCAGCGCAGCACAGCGGTCGTCGATCGACCCCGGCGACCACGGCGACCACAGACCAAAGAGCGCTCTCCGGCTGTATTCGGTCCAGCGAATCGCGGTGGGCGTCGCCGTGCGGTACGCCGACTGATAGATGCCGCCTTCGTAGATGCGATACCCGGCCCAGCATCCCGGCCAGTCCTTGGTGGAGCAGACTTCGGTGACCAGCAGTGGGCCCACCCGACGGGTTCGGTTTCGGTGGGTGTGGCCCGAGGACACCAGGGTCCGTGGCGCCACCGCCCCAAGGCGTTTCAGAAAGGGCTTGGACTCGTTGGCTGGGATGCCCGGTGGCCAGTAGGTGGGGACGAGGTACTTCTGGAACTGGTGGTGAATCAGCAGCAGGTTCGGTGTGTCGGACTGCGAGGCCGCCGCAAAGACGTCCTCGGCGATCGGGTTGACCGTGCCGATGCTCACGTGTTCGATCGAGGTGTTGCCGGCGATCACACGGACCCCGTCCATGTCGTGGACTCGGACCCCTCGTTCCAGAGGCAGGCCCCGTCGACCCATGGTGGTGGGCAGTTCGATGTCGCTGGCGTTGTCCACATCGTGGTTGCCGGGCACCAGGATCATCGGCAGCTTCGGAAAGTGGTCTACGAGATCTCCGACCAGTCCGAAGTCGCGGGTGCGACGATGGTGGGCGGCGTCTCCCTTGATCACCAGCAGTTGGGCGCCCCAGTCGGATGCTTCCTGCACTGCGGACTTCGCACACCGCATCGCGTATCGGTCGGGTCCGTCGGGTTCGATGTCCTTAACGGTCTTCAGTGCGCCCCAGTTCCGTGAGCCGAGATGCAGATCGGAGACCGTGGCGATTCGGCACAGTTCCTCACCCGGCGGTGGCTCGGGTATGAGTGCGTCAAGCCGTTGGGCACCTACGATCGATCGCACGTCGAATTCGACCGGCCCGGCACTCAGTCGGTCGACGACGACAGCCCCCGCTCCACCCTCGTGGATAAATGTGAGGGGTTCGCGGCCGGATACCTCGATGCGAACTTCGCCCCGGGGCAGGTGTCCCCAGCACAACTGAGCCGCACCGGGTTCCACCGACCAGACTCGGAGCGCTGAGGGATGAAGCCATGTGAGGTTCACGGGGGATCAGATGGCGACGAAGCTCGACAGGCGCTCGGCCTCTCGCAACCGCAGCGCCGAATTGACTCGTTGCTTCTCCAGAATCTGTTGCACGGTCTTTTCCGCCTGGGGGAGAGGGTGGTCGGCGACGAATGCGGCAACATCTTCGACCATGTCGGGCGTGTCCAACGACGCAACCCCCTCAAGCATGCGGCTCATCGAACCGCTGGCGAAGAGTTCCTTGAGCTTGTCCCAGTTTTCCTTGATGAACTCCCACGTAGGAAGGGCCGCAGCGGGGTTGGTCAGAGCGACCCGTAAAGCGAAGGGAGCATCCTGAGACCGAATGCCTCCGTCGATGACCATCTGGCGGAATTGGCCCACGAGCTCGTCGCTTGGGAACCCGGTGAGCCCGTAAAGAAAACGAAGCTGCTGCTGGGGGTTGGTGTTGGTCGTGTATTCGGCGGCGTAGTCGGCGAAGTCCGCCTCGTCGCCCACGTGGGCTGCAACGCCGATTGCGGCCGACATCAGCCCGGGGTCGACCAGTTCTGAGTCGCGCCGACCAACCGAGACGGTGCGCTGACACTCCGATTGCACGTCGGGGTCTTCTGCGATCGTGCCCATCGCCTTCACAAGGTCAGCCCGGAGCTGCCGGTCGCGTTGTGGTTCGTCTTCGACCGGGGTCAGGCCGACGTTTGCCAACATCGGCGAGAGGATGTCGTGGGCGATGACCCGGAAGCCTTCCTTGGCGTCGGCGGCGACGAGTGATTCCAACCGGTCCAAACCCGAGATGATACGTTGCCAGACGGTCCGTGACGTTTCCGCCGCCATCGCTTCGAGCAATGTGAGGAACGTGGTCGTGGAGGTTGTGCCGGCCTGCACCGACGCCCACGTGTCGTCGATTAGCGCGTAGCGCTCGAGCTCGGAGAGTTCGTTGTTGTCCAATGAGCTGAGGTTTTCCAGCATCGCCGGGGGATAGGCGACGCGTACGAAACTTGCCCCGTCGGCATTCACGACGAGATGGGCCCCTTCGGGCAGTGGAATCTGCACCGGCTCGGTGCCAAGAATGATCTGGGTGAGCGTGCGGTCGGCACCGTCGATCACCCGATAGCGAAGCGGAACCGCCCAGGAGGTCTCCTCGGCCTCAGCGCCGCCCCCGGTGTTAACGAACCGGCGCTGGCTGATCGTTGCGACGCCGGCGGCGTGGTGCACATCGATCAACGGAAAACCACCCTGGAAGATCCAGCCGTCCATCATCTCGCGCACCGGCGATCCTGCCGCCTCTTCCAGAGCGTCCCAAAGATCGGTGGTCTCGGTGTTCTTGTAGGCGTGTTTCTGCATGTAGCTACGCAAACCCCGGCGGAACGTTTCCTCGCCGATGTGCTGTTCGAGCATTCGAACGACCGCTGCGCCCTTTTCGTAGGTGAGGATGTCGAACATGCCCTCGGACTCTTCAGGCGTGCGCACCTCGTACTCGACCGGACGGGTATGGAAGAGGGCGTCGGTGCTGAACGCTGCGGTGCGGGACAGGCCGAAGTCAGCCCAGCGGTTCCACAGCGGCCGGTACTCGTCCGTGCACTTCATTTCCATGAACGTCGCAAAAGCCTCGTTCAGCCAGATTCCGTTCCACCACCCCATGGTGACGAGATCGCCGAACCACATGTGAGCCAGTTCGTGGTTGATCACATCGACAGCGCGTTGTTTCTCCGCCTGGGTGGTGACGGCCGGGTCGATCATGAGGATCGCCTCCCGGAACGTGATGCAGCCCAGGTTTTCCATGGCCCCGAAGGCGAAGTCGGGAATGGCGATCAGGTCCACCTTGTCGCCCGGGTAGGGCGTTCCGAAGTACTCGGCGAAGTAGGTCAGCGCAAACTCGGCTGCGTCGAGTGCGTACTCGGTCATCTTCGCCATGCCCGGCTTTGAGACGATGCGCAGCGGAATACCGTCGGCGTCTCGAGTTTCTGAGAACTCGATCGGCCCGATGACCCATGCCACCAAATACGTGGACATCACCATCGTGGTGGCGAACGTGGCGGTATGGGAGCCGTCGGCGTGTTCCTCGCGGCCCACCTCGGCGGCGTTCGACACCGACTCCATCCCGGCCGGTACGTTCAGCGAGATGTCGTAGGTGGCTTTGTACGCCGGCTCGTCCCAACACGGAAACGCCTTTCGCGCGTGCGGGGCCTGGAACTGCGTGGTTCCCATCACCTGTTCGGTGCCGTCTGCGTCCTTGAACGTGCTCAGGTAGAAACCGACCAGGTTCTCGTTGAACGCTCCAGAGAAGTGAATCTCAATCTGGGTGGTGGCGCCGGTCGGCGAAGCCGAAATCGTCATTCGTTCGGTGGCCGCATCGATGCTGAAGTCGGCGGTGGCGCCGTCGACCGTCAGGCTGTTGATCGTCAGTCCGTCGTTGTTCAGCACGATCGAATCGACCGGCTGAGGGACATCAGCGGTGACTACGACAGACCCGCGAAACGTCTTCGCCACGAAATCGGGATCCATGATGATCCGATAGTTGCGGGGGATGACGGTCTCGGGCAGGCGATGGGGATCTTCAACAACTTGAGCTTCGGGCACGATCGGAGGCTACCCGTCCTGTACGGTCTCCTACCGGATTCGAATGACGGAGAACCCCAAATGAGCAACCGCTACGACGTCCTCGGCATCGGAAACGCGATCGTTGATGTGATCGCCCAGTGCGACGACGACTTCTTGGACCAGGAGAGCATCGAAAAGGGTGGAATGACCCTGATCGATGAGGGTCGAGCCAAGCAGCTCTACGCGGCGATGGGACCGGCGATCGAAGCCTCCGGAGGTTCGGTGGCGAACACGATGGCCGGGATCGCCTCCTTTGGGGGCCAGGCAGCCTTCATCGGCAAAGTTCACGCAGATCAGCTCGGCGACGTCTTCGTCCACGATATGCGGGCCGTCGGCGTGGCGTGTGACGTCGTGGGCGCAGATCAGGGGCCTGCGACCGCGCGGTCACTGATCCTCGTCACCCCCGATGCCCAACGATCGATGAACACCTTTCTGGGAATCTCCAGCCTGCTCGAGCCTGGCGATGTGGACGAGGAACTCGTCGCACAGTCGACCCTGCTCTTCTGCGAGGGATATCTGTGGGATGTCCAGAGCGCAAAGAAGGCCATCCGATTTGCGATGGAGACCTCGATCGCCGCAGGCAACCGGGTGGCACTTTCGCTGTCCGACACATTCTGCGTCGACCGCCACCACGACGAGTTCCGCAGCCTCGTAGCCGGGCCGGTCGATACGTTGTTCGCCAACCGGGACGAGCTGCTGCGCCTGTATGAAACCGACGACATCGACGAGGCATTCGTTCAGTTGGGAACCGAGGTCTCACTCGGTTGTGTGACCATGGGAACGCTGGGCTCGATGCTGATCGACAACGGTGAGCAGATCAAGATCCCCGCCTATGAGGTCGGCAGCGTGGTCGACACCACCGGCGCCGGAGATCAGTACGCAGCCGGCGTCCTTCACGGCATTGCCAAGGGGCTCCCGCTCGGTGAGTGTGGGCGGCTTGGTTCTCTAGCAGCGGCGGAAGTGATCAGTCACGTTGGGCCGCGGCCCCTTACCCCGCTGGCCCGACTGAATATCTCCGACGCCACCGTGGATGCCAGAAGCTGGGTCAGCGAGTAGTCAGCATTAGACGCTCCAGCCGACCAGCTTGGTGTCGAGGTACTCGTCCAGTCCGACGTGCCCACCCTCTCGGCCCAGACCACTTTCCTTCACGCCACCGAATGGGGCTGCGGCGGCGGTGGGATTGATGTCGTTGATTCCGATGATTCCGAATCGAAGTCCCTCGGCGATCCGCCACGCCCGTGAAATGTCGCGGGTGTAGATGTAGGCCGCCAGGCCGTAGGCGGTGTCGTTGGCCTTGGCCAGAATGTCGTCATCGTCGTCGAAGATGATGATGGGGGCGACCGGGCCGAAGGTTTCCTCACAATGGATCACCATCTCACCGGTAACTCCACTGAGAACGGTCGGGGCGTAGAACAGGCCGCGATCCAATCCGTCTTCGGTGAGTCGGCGCCCGCCCGTCTCGACGGTTGCGCCCTTGGCCACCGCATCCTGCACCTGTCGGTCCACCTTGTCGATGCTCGGCTGGTCGACGAGGGGTCCGATCGACACACCCGCTTCGGACCCGACGCCGGCTTTCATCTTCGCTACCCGTTCGGTCAACGTGGCGATGAACGGCTCGGCGATCGACCGCTGCACATAGATCCGATTGGGGCTGATGCAGGCCTGTCCAGTGTTCAGGAACTTCACCAGCGAGGCGCCCTTGGCCGCATGCACCGGGTCGGCGTCGTCAAAAACGATGAACGGCGCATGCCCGCCGAGTTCCATGGAGACCCGTTTCATCGTTGGGGCCGCCTGTCCTGCGAGTAACTTGCCGACCTCGGTGGATCCGGTGAAGGTGAGCTTACGGACCCTCGGATCGGTGAGCCAGGAGGTTCCGATCGGGACCGGATCGCTGGCTGTAACCATATTGACAACCCCCGCCGGAACCCCGGCGTCATGGAAAACCTCGAACATGGCACGGGCGCACAGGGGTGTCTGTTCCGCCGGTTTCAGGACCATCGTGCAGCCAGCCGCCAGGGCCGGGCCGATCTTGCGGGTCAGCATCGAGATCGGATAGTTCCACGGCGTGATCGCAGCGCAGACCCCGACGGGTTGGCGCATCACCAGGAAACGTTGATCGGGTCGGGGCGCGGGAATCGTTTCGCCGTAGACCCTCTTGGCTTCCTCGGCGTACCAGAGCAGGAAGTCGGCGGCGTACTTCACCTCGTTGCGCGCTGCCTTCAACGGTTTTCCCTGCTCAAGGGTCATCAGTTGGGCCAGGTCGTCGCTGCGTTCGGTCATCAGGCGCCACGCGGTGTAGAGGGTCTCGGACCGTGAGTAGGCGGTCTGGCCGGCCCACGAGTCGAACGCCCGATCGGCTGCTTCGGTGGCTGCCGATGCCTCTGTTGCACCACCCTCGGCTGCGGACCCGATGGTCTCGCCCGTGGCCGGGTTGGTGATGTCAAACGACCGATCCGAGTCGATCCAGTTCCCGTCGATGTAATGCACAACGTCGACGGTAGCCGGGTGCGTGTCAGGTCCTCACGCTGGGGTTGGACCGTACATTTGAAGATTTTTGCCTGTACGAATCTGTCACAACGAGTGCACTAATTTCGTTCGACCGTGCTAGAAACAAGAGGTCAGCGGGGGCGCGTCGCCCCGCCCCTGCTGACACTGTGCTTTCGCCTGCAGCGTGCCCGTTCCACGGAGGTTCCGTTGTGTTCGGCGCACTCCACAGCCCATGTCCTCACTCGGCGCTGGGGCGCCTCGCTTCATGGTAAGTGATCACCGAGACCAGCGAACGCCCAGAACTTCGAGAGCGTTCGCCGCGCACTGCTAGAGGCACGAACGGGTGTATTCGGCTCCGTGAAACGTGGCCGGAGCGACCCGACCAGAGTGAAACCAGACCGAGCCCAGTGAACGGTCCCAACTCAAACGCGTTCGCCACGCACCGCTAGAGGCGAGCGCAGGCAAAAGTCACTGCAGTTGAGCGCCGGCGAGCGGTGCGGTGGGTTCGCCAAGGAAATGACCCTGGCCCCAGTCGACGCCGAGATTGCGGAGGGTGCGGAGCTGATTCCAGGTTTCGACGTTTTCGCCAACGACCCAGGCCCCCATGCGATGGGCCATGTCGACCACGGCCGAGATCACCGCCGCCGAGGAG
>CALGOA010000119.1 GCA_937958015.1 uncultured Acidimicrobiales bacterium
TACAGGTCGTCGGGTTCGTGGTTGAGATCGATGATGCCGAGGCGGACCGCGCCGAGGACAGCGTGGGTGAGGCTCTGGGCGTCCAGTTTGCGATAGATCGCGTTCAGGTGGTTGTGCACGGTCTTGGTGGTGATGCCCAGGTGACGTCCGGCCTGCTTGGTGCTCATGCCGTCGGCGATGGCCTGCAGGATCTCGATCTGCCGCTCGGACAGAAGGTCTTCGTTGGCTCGCTGCTCGTGGGCGGTGGTCAACATGGCACCGGCCAGGGCGGGGGAGAGGACCGTCTCGCCGTCCGCAACCCGCAGGACGGTGTCTCGAACATCGACGAACGATGTGCCCTTGCTCAGGTAGGCACTGGCGCCCGCCGAGATCGCATCCCGGGTCTTGTCGATGTCGTCGTGCATGGTGAGAACGGCGATTCGACACTTCGGTACGGCCTCGCGGATCAATGCGGTGGCTTCGATTCCATCCATCACCGGCATCGACAGGTCCATCAGCACCACATCGGGCTGCAGCGACTTGGCCAGGGAGACAGCTTCCTCTCCGGTTGAGGCTTCGCCTACAACCTCATCACCGGCTGCCTCGAAGGAACGACGGAGTCCGTCGCGAAGCAGTGCGTGGTCATCGGCAAGAAGGATTCGGATCATGGGTGGGCTCCGGAAATTGTTGGACTTGTGAGAACAGTAATGGTTGTTCCCTCGTTAGGTGAGCTGCGTACTTCCAAGATTGCCCCAACTGAGGCGGCACGTTCGCGCATACCCACCAGACCGTAGGCGTTCCCTCTAATCCCTTTACCAGGATCGAAGCCGCGCCCATTGTCATGGATGTATAGCGTGCCCCTGCCGCGTTCAATGGTCCAGGCCACGGTGACCTGAGAGGCGTTGGCATGTTTCTCGACATTCGTGAGAGCTTCTTGAGCAATCCGGAGCAATTCGTTTTCTACGACTTCTCCCAGTACCAGGTCCCGATCGTCGGGCACGACCAGCTCAATTTCGAGTGTGCTGCGGCGTCGAATCCGGTCGATGACCTCGCCGAGCAGCGTTCCGAGCGGGCGCCCGGGGCCGACCGAGGCCCGAAGTTCCATCAACGTGTCCCGCAATTCGGCGATCGCCCCCTGGGTGTCATCGTGCAGGCGTTTGAGGTCGGTTGAGGGTTCTTCCCGTTCGGACTGGATCCGTTCGAGTTCGAGTGAAATATAGGTGAGCCACTGACCCAACCGATCGTGAAGGTCACGGGCGATGCGACCCCGTTCCTCGGCTGCTGCCAGCGATCGGAGGTGGCCGAACGAGCGGGCGTTGGAGAGCGTGAGGGCCAACACGTCGGCCATGCCGGCCAACATCACGGCGTCGCCGGGCGAATACGCCGCTGGGGTATGACGTTCGATCCCGACCAGCCCGCGGTCTCGCCCGTTGACGATCAGCCGCGCGTACATGCCACTGCCAGCCCGGTCGGTACTGACGCTGAGGTCACTGATCCGTACGACGTCGGTGGCTTCGGCTGCGTCCGAGAGCGGAGCGGGCAGTTGATCCACCGGGAAGGTTGGTGGGAGGTCGAAGCCGGTTTGGGTCTGCGTGGACCACAGTTGTTCGTCCAACGTCGTGTCGTCGAGCGTGAGGACCACCAGGCGATCGGGTCGGAACGCCTCCTGCAGCTGGGTGCGGGTCCCTCGGAGTACATCGGCCAGATCGAGCGACGACGGCAGCGTGCGCGCCACATCCATCAGGGCGCCCAGGAGATCGTTCGTCTCGACCAATCGGTCCCGTTGGTCGCTGAGGCTCTTGCGGGTGCGCTCGGCGTCGGTGAGGTTGATGTGGTAGATCCCGGGGAACAACGCAGCGGTGACCAGCGCCAGCACAGCCAGGGGACTGAAGGCGATGCTGCCGTCGGTGAAGTAGAGCTTGCTGAGTCCCGATGCGGTGAAGGCGAGCACGCTGGCCAAGACGCCGAACGGGAGTCCCCAACCGAAGGCCACCACGGCGACGGCGACCATGATGCAACCCACAAACGGGCTGCTCAGACCGGCGGAGAAACCCAGTCCGATGCCCAGGACCAGCACATCCATGCAGGCAAAGACGAGTGCGGATCGGCTCGAGGAGTCGGTTCGCAGCGGAATGACGGTTCTGAACGTGGCGACGAAGATCGTGACCGCCAGCGTGGCGACAACCTCGAGCCGCCCGCTCGATGCCTGGCTTGCCGCCCAGCCCAGCCCGATGGCGATGGCTCCCCATCGGAGCAGGGTCAGGATGGCGGCCAGGGACGATGTGAGAACGTTGACCTCGAGCGCTCCGGCCCCTCCCTTGAGGGCGCGCAAAGACTTCAGTGCCTGTGCAGCGGTCGGTTCTGGTCCCCCAGAACCGGGCTGGCCGGGCGCGTTAGCGCGTTTGGTCGTTGCGGCCGTCACCGCTTACCCCATCGGCAGGACGGGGGTTTCCTTCAATACTGCGGCAAGTGGTCATTGCGGACTCATAGTGTCGCTCTCCGACGTTTGTTGAACGCGGTTAGTGGGTGCGAAGGCCAACGTAGTCCGCCAAACCGGCCATTGTCACCTGAGTGGCGGGGTCGACACGAAGTGACGGAAGGGTGTTGTGGGCCTGCCCTACCAGGTCGGTGATACGCCGTTCGATCTCGGCGATCGCACCGGTGCTGGTCAGGACATCGACGATGTCGAGTACGGCCTGGTCGGTCAGGTGTGCCGCACCCACAGTGGCGAGGAGTTGGGTCTGGGCCGGTGTGGCCCGCTCGAGTGCGATGGCCAGCAATTCGGTGGACTTGCCCTCCCGAAGATCGGAACCAACCGGCTTTCCGGTGGCCGATGATTCGCCGATCACGCCGAGCAGGTCGTCGCGCAGCTGAAAGGCCCGCCCCAGCGGCCGCCCGAAGGCGTCGAGTTGCTGAAGGGCCTGAGATTGGGCCTCGGGGCGGAGATTGGCCCAGCCGGGAGCCAGGACGGCCCCCATTTGGAGGGGTCGGACGATCGTGTACAGAGCGCTCTTGAACGTGGCCACCGCCTGCGCAGTGGATCGGTCGGACTCGCCTGCGGCGCTGGAGCGAATGTCCAGGTACTGACCCAGATTCAGTTCGATACGCAGCTCGTCCCAGAGTTGGCGAGCGGGAATGGCCGCCCCCGTCATGCAGCGATCTGCATATGCATGCGCCAGGTCGCCAAGGAGGATCGCAACACCCTCGCCGTACCGACGTGGCTCACCCCTCCACCCCAGCCGTTGCAGGCGCTCGGCTTCGGTGGTGTGGATCGTGGGCACGCCGCGTCGGGTCTCGGCATTGTCCATGATGTCGTCGTGGATGAGCGCGAAGGCCTGGAGCAGCTCGAAGGCGGCGCAGGCATTCATGATCGCCTTGTCATCCCCTTCCGGCTGGTCAATCCAGCGGCGGGTGCCATCCCAGGCCCAGTAGCAGAAGGCGGCTCGTAGCCGTTTCCCGCGTCCCAACACCATCTTGGAAAGAAGGACCACGGCCTCTCCGAGCCGAGCGTCGCTGTCGGTCCAACGATCGATTTCGGCGTTGAAGATGTTTCGCAGGTGCGCCTCGGTGGCGTTGGCGACCTTCAGGATCGCATCGGGCGGTTCGTTAGCCATCGGCGGGGGTCGCTTCGGACGCCGCGGCTGGCTCAGCGTCGTGATCCAGGTCGGCCACCACTGCCGCAACGTCGACTTCAACCGTCGCAAGCCGTTCCCGGCAGAGCTTCAGCAGTTCCGATGCCCGGCGAACCCGTTGGGACAGGAGGTCGACGTCTACGACATTCCCCTCCAGCTCGTTCAGGATCGATTCGACCTCTTCGATCGCTTCGCTATAGGAAACCGACTCGACGGTCACTGGCTGCTCTCGTTCTTGTTGGAGGTATCGACCGGCAGATCACTGGCGGCCCCATCGCCCGGTTGGTCGGCCGTTCGTTGGGTATCGACCACGCCGCTCGTGATCACTCCGTCCGAAGTGTGCGTCGTGAGACGGTCGCCAACAACCACCGCATCCACCGAATCCACGATATTTCCGGCGCCATCGCGGGTGATGCTCCAGCCACGGGCCATCAGAGCCGCTGGATCGAGCGCCTGACGTCGCAGCTCCGAGCGATCGAGCCGGTGTTGGGCAGCGGTGAGAGCGGTTCGGGCCGAAACGTGCAAACGAGTAGTGGCCAGGTCGAGCCTTCGTTCCGCCTTGGTCAGAGCGGTGGATGCGTCGCTGACCAGCTGACGCTGGAGCATATCCCGATGCCGGTTGGCCAGTTGCAGCTGGTGAACGCCGGCTCGGGCGAGGCGCTGGGTCGCCAGCTCCACCCGACGATCGAACCCGAGAACCTGTTGAATGATCCATCCCGCGGCCGCGGTTGGTGTCTTCGCAGCGACTGCGGCTACCTCGTCACAGATCGAGCGGTCGATCTCGTGGCCGACGCCGACGACCACCGGCACGGGGCAGGCGGCCACCGCGGCGGCTACGTCGTAGTGATCGAACGCGACGAGATCGGTCTTGGCTCCGCCGCCGCGCACGATGGCTACGACGTCGACATTGAACGAACCTGCAGCTGCGATGGCGCTGGACAGCGTCTTGGGCGCCTCGGCCCCCTGCACGCGAGTGTCGAACAGGCTCACTTCGAAGGGGATGCCACTGGTGGAGAGTTCATCCATGAAGTCCGCCTCGGCGGCGCTGCCTTCGCTGGTGATGAGAGCGATTCGGAGCGGGAGCGCAGGTACGGCCAACCGACGATTGGCCTCGAGCAGGCCTTCGGTCGCGAGCCGCTTAAGGGTGGCCTCGCGACTCTCGGCCAGCCGGCCGAGCGTGTAGTTCGGGTCGATCATGTTCATGATCATCTGCACCCGTCCACCGGACGCGTAGTGTTCGATCGAACCGCCGATCGCCACCTCGATTCCGTCCTCCATACGGATGGAACCGGTTCGTTTCAGGATGGCGTTGACCCGAAACTTGGCATTCGCAAACAGTGCAACGCCCAGGATGGCATCGGGTCGCTGGCCCACATCCTCGGGGTCAACCAGCGTGAAGTAGACGTGGCCGTTCGCAGATCGGTTGAGCCCCGAGATGGCTCCCCGCACCCACACCTCCGTGCCGAATGTGTTCCGCAGCGCCTCGGAGATTCCGTCGCATACCTCGGCCACGCTGAGTGGGTCTCCGATGGCCGACGATCTCACCCGTCAAACGGTAGCGGGACCAATCTCGGGCCTTTCACTTACCGGCCTTGACCCGGGGGTTAGTCTTTCCTCGTGGCGACGTCACCTACACCATCTGAACAGCGCCACGACAGCCGGGTGATCGACATGACGTCACCGCTCGACGGCCTCATGGTGTCCGCCGTCGACCCCGGTTCCGACTCGGCCCATCTGGTCTATGTCAGCGAGGGTCTGGCCGATATTGTCGGCAGCCCCGCAACCGCATTGTTGGGTCAACCACCCGAGGCTCTTTTCGCTAACGGCACCCCCGTCGAACAGCTCGATGCCGTGGCGTCCCTGGTCGCCGCGGGCAGGCAAGCGGCCGTACTTATGGCGTTGCGCACCAGCAGCGGCATCGACCGGCCGGTTCACGCAACCTTCCTCGCCGTCCCCTCGCTCAGCGATGGCTGGCCGCTGTACCTCGCGATGTTCCGCGTGGTCGACAAACCCGACGCGGCTCCCGCCGGCGACGCAGTAATCGATCAAACCGAACTCTTCGATGCGCTGGCCCATCCGGGTTCACTCGATGACGTGATCGTGCACCTCGCCGAACGGGCCGAGTCATTTCTCGATTCTGGCCGCGTGGCAATGGGCCTCGCCTACGCCCATCAGCCCACCTCGACCAGCTTCGATCTGGTCCGGACGGCCGGATTGAAGCCGGCGATTCTCAGCGAATTCTTTGCGTCGTGGCGGTCTTCGGAAGACTGCTGTTCAAGTTCGGCCCTGCCGGTGGCGTCGCTTCCGCTCGAGATCGCCATCGAGTTCCAGAACGCCGGAATCGATTCGATCTGGGTCACACCGATGGTTCGCAACGAGGACGAGGTCCTCGGAGCCGTCGCCGTCGCGCACCCCGACCGCTCCACCCCCACCCAGGCCGAGCAACAACTGCTCAACGCAGTGGCCCATCTCGCCGTCGTGGCGATGGACCGGAGCCGACGCGAAGCCGATCTTGCGCTTCGCGCATTGCATGACCCCCTGACCGGCCTGCCCAATCGGGATCTGATGAGCGATCGTCTCGATCAGCTGATCGACCTGTCGAAACGGGTCGGCCCCCGAAGCACCGGCGACAACGGAGTTCTGTCGGTTGTCCTCGTCGACATCGACCGGTTCAAGGCGTTCAACGAGCGGCACGGACCGGCCGACGGCGACCGAGTTCTGCTACAAACGGCCCAGCGGCTGCGCTCGGTTCTGCGGGCCGGCGACACCATCGGTCGGGTTGGCCCGGACAAGTTCCTTGTCGTGTGCCCCGGCCGACGCGACGAGGCCGACGCCTTTGCCTCGGCGGAGGAGCTGCGCAGCGTCGTCCTCTCTCCGATCCAACTCACCAACGGTGACGATGTGATCGTGACGGCATCGGTCGGTGTCGTGATGGTCCACAACGATGACGAGCTCACGTCAAACGCCGTCATGTCCAACGCCGAGTCCGCGGTCGACGCAGCCCATGAGGGCGGCCGAGATCAGGTTGCAGTGTTCGACGCCGAGCTTCGCCGCCAGCTCGCAGCTCGACACGAACTCGAAGCCGCACTCAAAGACGCCATCGCCGACGACGAACTGTTCCTGCTCTACCAACCGATTATCGACGTCGCCACCGGCTCGATGACGGGCGCCGAGGCGCTGGTCCGCTGGGATCGCCCCGGTCACGGCGTCCTACCGCCGGCGCTGTTTATCGACATCGCCGAGGACTCGGGGCTCATCATCGAAATGGGCAACTGGGTCATCCGCGAAGCCTGCCGTCAGATAGCCGACTGGCCTGAGCGTCTTGCCGGCGGTCGTCCCACCGTGTCGGTCAACCTGTCGGCCCGTCAGCTTTCGCACCCATCGCTGATGCCCACGGTTACCGAGGCGCTGGACTACTTCGCCGTCGACCCAACCTCGGTCGGATTCGAAGTTACCGAGTCCATGAAGGTGGAGGATCTGGAACGAGCGTCGGCGTCATTGGTCGAACTCGCGGCACTCGGTTGTCATTTGAGCATCGACGACTTCGGCATCGGCTACGCCACGCTGGACTACCTCCGTCGATTCCACATGGCCCACACCCTGAAGATCGACCGTTCGTTCGTGGATGGACTCGGTTCAAATCGTGAGGACACGGCCATCGTGTCGGCGTCGATCACGCTGGCCGAATCGCTTGGACTCACCGTGGTGGCTGAAGGTGTCGAAACGGTGGAGCAACTGGAGTACCTGCACCAACTGGGCGCCGACTACGCGCAGGGTTATCTGCTCTCCAAGCCCGTCGAACTCGACGATGCGCACCTGCTCTGGCACCGCGCCACCCTCATCCCGGGCAGTGCGTTCTAGCCTGCCTTCGCTCCCCTTGAGGTGCGTGGCGGAGCTATTTGGTAGACCGATTGCGTGCTGCCTAGGGGCTGGCTCCGGGTGTTGTCCTCATCAGGCACCCTACTATTCCCTCCGGGGGCCGTTCTTGGCCACGGAGGCCGAGCCTCCGGCGCGACACTAACCGCTCGTCTCGCTTCCCGGTTTCACACAGCGACGCGCTCACCCCTCCGGGAGGTCCGAGCGTGTTCTTCCTCCGCGGAGTGGGTGAGGGCTGGATTGTTTGGACCGGTAAGTCTGATGGGGCGCATTGTGTAGTGCCCGGAGGCTGCGCCTCCGTGGCGACGGAACGGTCCCCCTGAAAGGGACAAGCACGGCGCGGGTACGATCGAGGGGGTGGTGTACGAGGTGGCGGACGGGTCGCGGGTTACCGGCGGTTCGACCGGTGAGGCGATTGCGGTGGCGTTCACGCGAGCACTGCGAGAGTCCGGGCTATCGGTGCCGATCACCGCAACCCTCAATTTCGCCACGGCCCTGAACCGGGTGGGAGTCGGACATCGAAGTGGCCCCTACTGGGCCGGCCGGGCCACGCTGGTTTCCAATCCTGAGGACATCGCCGTCTACAACCGGATCTTCGCCGCGTTCTGGGAACAGAAGTACGGAGAGTGGATCAACGTCGAGGGGCAACCGCCTCCGATGACGCTGGCGCTCGATACCGACGACGAAGGGGACGAGACCGGCGACGGCGAAGACGACTCATCCGACGACATTCAGTCGGTTCGTTTTAGTCGTGCCGAGGTTCTGATGGACAAGGACTTCGCCGAGTGCACTGACGATGAACTGGCCGAACTGCAGCAGATGATGCTGCAGATGCGATTTACCACCCACGCTCAGCAGAGCCGTCGCCAGGTCACCGCCAAACGCCACGGCCGGTCCCCGGATCTCCGCAAGACCATCCGGCTCGCTCTCAAGCACCAAGGCGAACCGCTGCAGCGGAAGTTCACCGAGAACTCGGTGAAGCCGCGTCGGCTGGTTCTCATCCTTGATGTGTCGGGGTCAATGGAGCCCTACGCCCGCGCGTTCCTGCGGTTCAGCCATGCAGCGGTGATTGCTCGAGGGCGGGTCGAAGCCTTCGCCATCGGCACTCGACTTACTCGGCTCACTCGACATTTGAGCAATCGTGATCCCGACGTTGCGCTAAAGGCCGCTACGCCCGAGGTGAAAGATTGGAGCGGCGGGACACGACTGGGGGACACGTTTGCCCAGTTCAACGACGAATGGGGTATCCGGGGAATGGCGCGTGGCGCGGTAGTAGTCGTCGTGTCCGATGGCTGGGACCGAGGTGACGCAGAGGTGCTCGGCGTACAGATGGAACGTCTCCACCGGGTCACTCACCAGTTGATCTGGGTGAATCCGCTGAAGGCGTCGGAGGGGTACGCACCGGTCGCGGCGGGCATGGCAGCGGCCCTGCCCCACACCGACTTGTTCCTCTCCGGCCACTCGTATCGATCGCTCGATCACCTGGCGGCCCTTCTCTCACACTCAACCGGACGCGCTTGAAAAGGCTCTCGCCTAGTACAACGATCCGACCGACCGAGGCCAGTACCGAAATCGGCTTCTACGCGGGTCGGAGTTTGAGAAGGCCTTTTACGACCTCGTATTGTTCAGCGGCTTCTTCAGCCATTTTTGATCCCTCAGGGGTGAGGTGAAAAAACCGGACCGGTCTGACCGTGGGGTCGTCTGGATCCATTCTCCACTCGCCAGCAAGCATCCCCCGAGACTCAAGTCTCGACAGACATCGGTACACAGTGCTCATGGCGAGTTTCGCGGTGCCGCTTTCCTCGAACGCCTTGACCAACCGATATCCGTGGAACTCATTTGTTCCATCGTGGGATAGTGCTAGCGCAGCAGAAAGAATTCGTTCCTCATTACGCACGAGGGCTGTTCCTTGTTTGCGGCGCACATCCTAAGGATAGAACAGAGAATGGCGGGTTCGTGGAAGCAGCACCCCCGAAAAGCGCTCTCGGCAGGAAACCTCCCACCGAACGCAGGCATACCGATGTATGTTCGTTTGCGGTCACCAGCGGATCCGGGATCTCAGTGGGGGTTTTCGCTAGATTCAGCGCAACAACTGCCGACTGGGGACAATGTTCTAAACAAGGACATCTAGTGCTTGTTCCCCCGGAGGTGGCGATGACCAACCGAATCTTCCTCAGTGCGCCCGACGTTGGTCTCCCCGAACGCGAGGCCCTGCTCCGCGCGTTCGACAGCAACTGGATCGCACCGGTTGGGCCCGAACTCAACGCATTCGAAGACGACCTCGTCAGCTACACCGGCGGCGAGGCGTGTGTCGCACTGGCGTCGGGCACCGCCGGGCTGCATCTGGCATTGCTCGACGCTGGAGTAGAGCCCGGAGCAGAAGTGGTGATCCAGTCGTTCACCTTCGCTGCCACCGCATTTGCAACGTGTCATGCCGGAGCAGTTCCGGTCTTCATCGACAGCGAACCCGAGACGTGGGGCATGGACCCCGGGCGGCTGCGTGAGTTCTTGGGCCATAGGGCCGCATCGGATCGGCTTCCGGCGGCTGTGGTGACGGTTGATCTCTACGGCAGTTGCGCCAACTACGAAGCGATCGAACCGATCTGTGCCGACTTCGGCGTGCCTCTGATCTCCGATGCGGCTGAGGCGCTTGGTTCACGGGTTGGCGACCGTTCGGCGGGAACGTTTGGTCGCTCCGCAGTGCTGAGCTTCAACGGCAACAAGATCATGACCACCAGTGGTGGCGGTGCGCTGGTCGGACCGACCGAAACGGTCGACCGGGTTCGCTATCTCGCCACCCAGGCCCGACAGCCGGTACTTCACTACGAACACACCGAGATCGGTTTCAACTACCGGATGTCGAACCTGCTAGCGGCACTTGGCCGCGCCCAGCTTGCTGGGCTCGAGCCCAAGATCGCTCGACGCCAGGAAATCGCCGACTTCTATGCAGAACGATTCGGAGATTTCGAGTGGTGTCCCCATGGATCCACCACGCGCCCGAATCGTTGGCTCACCGTCGGCCTTCTGCCTCACGGTGAGGATCCCCACGCCCTCTGCCACTCCATGAACGAGCTAGAGATCGAGGCTCGGCCGGCTTGGAAACCCATGCACATGCAGCCCGTGTTCGCCACCAACGAGATGATCGGCGGCGCCGTGAGCGAGGATCTCTACGCCCGAGGCGTCTGTCTCCCCAGCGGTTCGGTTCTTTCCGATGGCGATCTCGAGCGAGTCGCCGCTGCGGTCGAGTCGTTGCGGCGTGCCTGACGCCCGCCCGAGAGTCCTCATGTTCCCGCGGCGCACGAAGCCGACCGTTTCCGACGATCCATCCAAGCTTCGATCCACCCAAACCGTGTCGACGGTCGGGCGACAGGGCGGATCCTCCACCGGACTCTCACTGTTCCGGCTGAAACAGGCGATCGGCGAAGCATCCAGCCTCGCACCAGTCCAGTCAACTCAACTGCTCGACCAACTTCGAGCTGACGCAGCGTGCTGGGTCGTCCACGACGAGCCGTTGACGACAGAAGCCGTCTCGCTGCTCAGTGTTCGAAAGGACACGTTCTCCATCACCCCGGTTCGGATTGAAACCAGTCGGGTGGTACGGGCCACCGATTCCGAGTCGGTTTTCGTCGTCGATGGACGCGTGACGGTGGTGGGTTCCGCCTCCATCGGCGCGAACGGAAAGATCGACGAGCGGCGGGCGTTCCTCGCCACCTTTTCCGAGCACGATGTCAGGGTCGACCGTCTCTCAGCCGGGAGCAGGGGCAAGGTCGTGGGTACGGTGACGATGCTCGGCCTCAGCCTGACCAAGGCGATCAACCACGCCATTGCGACGTCCGGAATCGAGCTGGCCGAACCGTCGAAGCTTGCTCGAAAGGCCGCCGCCAGGGCGGGGCTCGTCAATGGGCAACCCATCAACATTGAGGGAGCTACTGTCGACAACGAAGGCAGAACAATCCTCGGGCTGCGCTCGCCGGTCTCACGCCCGGGTCGGCCGCTGATCGTACGCTTGGAGGGCGATATGTCCGAAGACCTAGACCTCGTCGCATCGGCGACGGTTCATGAGATAGAACTCGAGGCAGTTGCTGATCAACCGGTCGGGATCCGTGATCTTGCCTTCGATGAAGGACGGCTGCATATGGTGACAGCTCCCTCCGACAGCCAACTACTTGCCGGCCGGACTCGTCGAGCGCCGGTGCGACACCTCTCGACCACCATCACGGGCGACGATGTGAAGGAAATCCGTCAGTTCGGAAACAAGACCAAGGTGGAGGGTCTCGCTCGACCGCACGGTGCTGAAGGACTGCTATCCGACGGCTGGTGGTATGTGATCGACAATGAGAAGGCAGTGATCGTTCTCAGCGCACACTGAGGAGGGCGGGGCCATGGGCCCCGCCCTCCTCAGTGGTAGTTCCTCCGTCGAAGACGGGTCAGATTGTTCCTACGTACCTACCGGTCGCTGGACATTCCACATGGTGCAGCGAAGAAGTGGTCACCTTCGGTGAAGCGGCAGCCGTAGCTCGGGTCAGCGACCGCAGCCGGATCATTCACGATGTCACCCTCGGGCTTCACACCGTTCTCGGCCCAGTTCTCAAGGTCCTGGAATGAGGTGATCCACTCGGCGGTGGTGAAGTCGCAGTGACCAGCTCCACGGATGGCCCGCTGCACGAGCTTGTTGGGGAAGCCATTGGCTTGGACCCGCTCGTAGTACTCGACCTCGTTGTTGAAGGGCACGAAGAGGTCACCGAGGTTGTGGATCGTGAGCATCGGGTCCACGAAACGTCCTTTGTTCTCCGGGAGCTCCTTGCGCTGGTACGGCAGGTAGCTCATCCGCTCGACGCGCTGGATGTTCTCGTTGAACGCTACTTCTTCGGCACTCAATGCGGGATCGAGATCGAGTTGGTAGACCTCGCCGTCGTTTCCGTTGAACTGTCCCTCTAGCGGCACGGTCCCCGTGTCGATTGCGAGGCTCCAGAGGAAGTTGGAGTTATCGAACTGACCTTCAACGGCAATGTTCCAGAACGTCCAACCCTCATCGAAGTTCGGGCGGTCGCCGCCGCTTTCGAGTTCGATGAGCTGCTTCAGTGCCTCTCCGTCGTCGTTGAGCGCGAACGGCCATGAGCCAGGAGCAGCTTCGAGTGCAGCCTTGTTTGCAGGCACGTCGACGCCGAGCCACTGGGCAGGATTGGCGACCGGAAGTTCACCATTGCCACCGAGCTCTTGGAACGCCAAGTTGGCATCCGCAAAGTAGTCGAACAGATCCTTGTCGGCCAGCACGCCACAGGCGGGCAGAAGTCCATCGTAGAACTTGCGGTAGCGCTCAGCGCTGTATGCGGTGATGTTGCCGCCCATCGAGACACCAAGGAGGTAACGATGCGCCGGCTGCTTCTTCACACCGGTGAATTTCTTGAACGACTGCGCCAGGCGGCGAGTTTCCTTCGCCGGTGTTGCAACGCGATAGTCGTTTTCGCTGTAGCTCGATGCACCCCAGGCGTAGCCATTGGCGATCAGGTATTCGCGAAGCCCCTGTGGAGGCTGTTGAACGAAGAGGTCGGTTCCGGTGCCGGCGTAACCGTGCGCCCACATGACCAGGTCGCCGTTCCAGTGCTCGGGCACTTCGTACTGCCAGCCGGCGCCGTTCTGGATTCCCCAGAAAGCTTCCGCCCCCTCGAGTGGATCGAACGGCAGGGCCGCCTCGACGACCACATACTCCTTCTCCTCAGCTGCCGCTGGCGAAATCACGCCCGCCGCAAGCGTCACGAGCGCAACCGCGCTCAACAAAAACTTCTTCATTTGGTTCCCCGTCCATATAAGTGGCACATGCCACACGTCAATACTCCATATGTCTATCGCCTGAACGCAGAGAGCGGCAAAACGACTATCGAGAGGCGCATTTGCCCATACGGCCACTAGGCCTAATGGCCGTGGCTGCTCAGCGTTGCCGCCCCGTACTCTCAGGCGCAGGTCAAGCAGAACCTGGAGGCGGAACCCAGTGCACATCGTGTATCTCGTACAGCATTTCTTCACGCCAGATCAGGCTGGCAGTTCGCGTCCATATGAATTGACACGTAGGTTCGCCAAAGCGGGACATCGGGTATCGGTCGTGGCGTCGGACTGGAACCGAGACGATCGTTCGGTGATTCACGAGGTCGTCGAGGGTGTCGACATCTATCGGATTGGCGTTCCCTACTCCCAGGACATGGGGAAGGACCAACGGGTGCGCTCGTTCCTGCAGTTCGCAGCATCATCAGCACGACAGGCCCGGCGTCTCGATCCTGACATCATCTACGCCACAAGCGCCCCTCTAACGATCGCACTACCCGGCGCATACGCCTCGAAGCGGTGCAAGGCCAAAATGGTCTTCGAAGTTCGAGACCTTTGGCCGAAGGTGCCCATCGCAATCGGTGCGATCGGTGGGCCAGTTCTTCCACGAGTTGCGGCTCTGCTCGAGAAGTTTGCGTACTCGAGGTCGAGTCACATCGTTGCTCTATCGCCCGACATGAAGCGCGGGATCACAGAAACCGGTTATCCGGAAGAGAACGTCACCGTCGTGCCTAACAGCTGTGACTTCGACATCTTCGGCCGTGAGCTGGTTTCAGGTGATGAGTTCCGGGCCCGCAACGATTGGCTCGGTAAGCGCCCTCTTGTGGTCTACACGGGAACTTTGGGCAAGATCAACGGCGTCGACTTCATGGCAGAGGTCGCAGCAAAGGCTCAATTGCTGGAACCGAACCTTCGATTCCTTTCGCTCGGCAGCGGGAGCGAATGGGGCAAGGTCGAGTCGAGAGCCCGGGAACTAGGAGTCTTGGGCCGCAACTTCTTCATGATGCCGAACCGTCCCAAGTCCGAAGTTGCCCAGGTGTTGGCAGCGGCCGATGTTGCTACCTCCTTCGTCGTCGACATCCCGGAACTCGAGGCGAACTCGGCCAACAAGGTCTTCGACGCCATGGCGGCAGGGAAACCATTTGCGATCAACCACGACGGTTGGCAGGCCGAGCTCATCCGTGAACACGACTGTGGCCTTGTTCTGTCGCGCAACCCCGAGATCGCAGCGTCCGAACTGGCTAGTGCTGTCACGGATCGGGAGTGGTTGTCCCGCGCAGGGTCGAACTCCGAACGACTCGGTCGCGAGCGATTCCATCGAGATGTGCTCGCCGCCGAAGTCTTGGACATCCTCGAAAGAAGCAGCAGATGAGAGTGGCCTATATCACCATGCAGTTTCCCACCCGCGTGGAGACGTTCGCTATCGGCGACGTGCGACTTCTTCATCAAAAGGGCGTTGAGGTCGAGGTGTTTTCCCTTCGTTCTCCTGAGTCCGATGTGGACGAACTGACCACCAAGGAGGGGCTGAAGAACGTCCCAGTGGATCAGCCGACAACATCGGTTGTCGCGCTCCTTGGCAGAATGTTCTCCAAACCGGGACGCTCAGCCAACCTGCTGCGTTGGATTGTGCAGTCGAACGTTAAGAAGCCTGCCCACCTGATCAAGAGCCTCGCTCTGGCCCCACGCGCCTCGGAGGTCTTTGACCGGATCCAGGCCGACCCTCCCGACGTTGTGCATGTCTACTGGGGCCATCTGCCATCCATGGTCGGGTACCTTGTTCAGCTGCTACTTCCGGAAGTAAGAACCACTATCTCGCTGGCCGCCTACGACCTGCGGATGGAGTACGGCGGGTCTCGTTCGGTCGCCCTAAACGCTGAACGGGTCCGAACGTTGTGTGCGTCCAACGTCGACCACATAGTGAGTGCATTCGGAGTGGACCCCTCCAATATTGAGGTGATCTTCGATGGTGTCGACCTTGACCGTAGGCCGCCGACCGAACCCAAAGAATCGGGCAAGATCGTTACGATCGGTCGCCTGAAGAAACCCAAAAACACCCACTCGGTCCTGTCCGCCTTCGCTTTGGTTCTCGCCGAGCAACCCCACGCTACGCTCACTCTCCTGGGTGACGGACCCGAGCGCGAAGCATTGCAAAGGCAAGCCCAAGACCTGAGAATCAGCCAGGCGGTGAACTTCCGCGGCCTCGTCGGCCATGAGGAGGTGCTCGCCGAACTCGGTTCGTCAGAGGTGTTCCTTTTCCTCAGCGACTCAGGATCGGAACGCCTCCCCAATGTCGTGAAAGAGGCCATGCTGGCGAGAAGTGTCGTCGTTTCCTCGAGGACCAAAGGCATCGAGGAACTCATCCCTTCACAAGATGTCGGCTACGTAGTTGATGCGTACGACATCGAAGCCGCCGCAAACGCAACGATTTGTGCCCTCAAGGGAGGGGCCGAGTCGGACGACATGCGAACCAGGGCCGAATCGTTCGTGACCAATCACTTCAGTCGAGAGACACTCATCGACAACTACATCGAGATGTGGGACGACATAGTTGCAAGGAGAATCGCGTGAAGTCACAGCTTGACCGGGGCCTGTCAAAGGTCCACCGACACGCACGCAACATTGGTGATCGCGGCCGGTTCGTCATCGCCAATCCCGCAGGAATCGATCAAACCATCGTATTCGTGGCGGGATGCCAGCGATCTGGCACCACGATGACCTCCAAGATCTTCGAGGCCGATCCGGGCGCCTTCGTCTTTCACGAGATGAGTTCGCTTAGTTCAGGCGACAAAGAGGAACGACTTCGGTTTAACGAGTTGGACAACGTCGATCGCCAGATTCGATGGACCCGAGCGCCACTCGTGGTTGCCAAACCGCTGGTCGAGTCTGCTCGCCTCACCGAACTTCTGGAACGCTTCCCCAACGCAACCGTGCTTTGGATGATCCGAGACTTCCGAGACGTCGCATCGTCAAACATCGTCCGCTGGGGTGAACAGAACGGCTTCGACGATCTGGCACCGATTTTGGCCCGAGACCAGTCTAATTGGCGGGCGCTAAACCTCTCCGACGAAACACTCGATTTGGTCGCCGAACTGCACGCAGACGGCCTCTCGCCTGCCGACGCGGCCAGCCTGTTCTGGTACACCCGAAACACCCTCCTCTTCGATCAAGGTTTGGAGTCGAGTGAACGGGTCTACCTCCAGCGATACGCCGAGCTGGTCACCGAGCCCGACGCGGCGATGCGTCCGTTCTACGCTCATATCGGAGTCGGCTACCCGACGCGTCCCATCACGTCAGCCATTCGGACGTCCTCGGTCGGCAAAGGCAGCAACATCGAGTTGTCACCTCGTATCGAGTTGCTCTGCGACGAGATGTTGTCCCGGCTCAACGCCGAAGTCGACGCGCAAATGCCGGCATGAAACTCCTGCGACGCCCCGTCGCCGCTATGAAGCGTCGCTACCTGCATCAGGTGAGCGACGTCTACTTCGTGTCGTTTCCAAAGTCGGGCCGCACATGGACGAAGTCGGTCCTCGCCAACTACTTCGCCATTCGAACGAATTCACCGATATTCCATGACTTCGCTCCGATTCGCCGACGACCCGGAGTGCCTAGGGTTGTTTTCACCCACGCTAACTACTCGGCTTCGGATGTAGTCGCAGCATCGTTCATCCGATCTCTTCGGAACAAGCGAGTAGTCCTTCTGGTCCGGGATCCTGGAGACACGACTCAGTCGCACTACTACCGCCTACTCAAACGGCAAAGAAGTGCAACGGTGAAGGGTCTGGACCTCGAGTCTTTCGCGCTGTCCGATGAAGTCGGCGTCGCCCAGGTCGTCCGATTCCTACGAAGGTGGGGCGATGCCGCTGATCGGTTCGAGGACTTCCTTCTGTTGCGATACGAATCATGCGTCGAAAACCCGGTCGAACACTTTTCAGCCCTGCTCCGGTTCATCGGCGAGGACGTAGATCACGCCGATCTTGAGCGAGCTATCGCTAGAAGTTTGGACACAACCCGCAAGATCGAAGCAGGCGGCGCAGAAGTCGACGAAACTGTCGAGGCCGACCGTCGAATCGGTCCCGCGATCTACTTTGGTCGAGAGAATGCCGACGAATTGGAACGGTTCGAAACTGATGGCCTCCGGTTGCTCGACTCGGTCACACCCAAGGCCGCAAGACAGATCGAAGCCATCATCGGCTCGCTCCCAGCGGAACTGGCAGAGCCGAACCCCAAATTGGAGAGAAGAACTCAATGACGCACTTTGTTGTCCTGGCCGACCGACGGACCGGCACAAGTCTGCTGCTCGACACCCTGAACAGTCACCCGGAGGTCGAATGCGTGAAGCGAGCCTTCGGCTTGGAGAAGCGGGTAAGGAATCCCGACAGCAACAAGCACAGCGGCGGCTACTTCCTTCATCGAACCGAGAGCATTTCGAACCGGATGATGCATTATCGCAACCGGCAGGCATCGATCGATTCCTTTCTCGACGAGAAGATTTTCACCCCGAGGGATCACCTGGAGGCTGCAGGGTTCCGCCTCCTGTACGGCGCTAGCAAGGCGTACCCTGAGATAGGAAACTGGATTCACGCTCACGAGGTAAAGGTCATCCACCTCGTTCGCGAAAACCTTCTCAAGCGGTTGATTTCTGAGAAGACCGCTCCGCTGCACAAGATGCATCACCCGCGTGCTGGTGCGCAGATCACCACCGTCAAGATCATGCTCGATCCCGTCGAGACCCTAGAACGCCTGGAGCGAAAGGCAAAGCGCGTCGAAGCAGAGCAGCTCAAGTTCGAGGCACTGAAGCCGCTGCGTGTCGTCTACGAAGAGTTCTCGGCCAACAGAGACGCCGAAACCGCCCGCGTTTTCGACTTCCTGGGCGTCTCTGCCGAACAGTCTGAGCGGTCAGACTTGGTCAAGATAAATCCGGACTCGATACAAGAACTAGTCGAGAACTACGACGAACTTGCAGCAGTTCTCACTGGCACTCCCTTCGAACGTTTCCTGTAGAGCGGAACAACTATGAAGTACAAGGCACGCTCAATCGTTTCCGCCGCCGGACGCTACTCAAACCGTCACCTCAATCAGCCGAAGCGCGTGTTGAGAATCGGCAACTACTGGTCATGGATGAATCCCGACGACGTGACGACGGTGATCCAGACCCGGCCACTGCTGTTTCCGCTGCGATACGACATTGAGCTTCGACGTAGCTTCTTTGAGCTCCTCTGTGAGCACCGCTCGGTGAGCGGTTCGACTGAGAGCAGCCTGGAGTCGGCTGCTCGGGGCGGTCCGTACTATCAGTGGTTCGAACATGTCCTCGTCCCCCGAAATGCTCCGCACATGATCAACAACCCCCAAATGATGAATGGTCTGTTCAGTCGCCGCGTCGCTGAGAACGTCGCCTTGTTTGATTCCATCCGGACCCGTGGCTTTGATACTTCGCAGCCAATCACTCCGTACGCCGGGATACAGGTGGGACCTTCCACCGAAGGCCGGTCGATCAACCAAGACTTCTATGCCGGAGACGGGTGCCACCGACTGGCCTGCCTAATGGCGCTGGGATACGACGAGCTTCCATCAGAATTTGTCCGACCCAAGCAATTTCGCCGCCTGAACCCACTCGACAACACCTTGGTGTTAGCCAAAAGGATGTCTATTCCCGCCGAGTGGTTGGCGTAGCCAAATCTTTAGGGCCGCAAGGCCATCGTCAGTCTTCGAAGCCCACGAGTCGAGAAGTAGGAAGGTGCCCCGAACGCCAGCACTGCCATGACGGTTCCCATCGCACCGAAGGCTCCCAGAACGACCACCGCAGGATGCACACCGGTGGGCAGCACGGAGCTCAGCGCTAACGCTGCCAACGATGCCAACACCGCGGTACGAATCGCGGGCACATGACTCTTCCAAAGCTCGAGCCATGTGGCGTTGACCTCTCCCAACGCAAGTTGGGCCATCAGGAACCAGTTGAAGACCATCGCCAAGCTCACACCAGCCGCAACCCCGGTAAGTTTCCACCTCGATCCGACGACAACACCTCCGATGACCAGGACCGCGAAGGCCCATTGGCGCCACGCCCTGCGGAACACCGCCCCAGTAGCACCGACGAGGGCTTCCGACAGACGAAAGCTGGTCCGCAGTGACATCGTCAGGGCCAGAACTGAAAAGGGGCCAGCAGCTTCGGCCCACGAGTCACCTAGCAGTACTTGAATAATCTCGTCTGCAATTAGCGCGCCGGTTATCCCTACCGGCAGCGTCAGAAGGGCGACTGTTCCAGCACCATCCAAGAACGTGTCTTTGAGGCGCTTTCGATCATCCTGGATCCGGGACATCGCCGGGAGCAAGACCCGACCGAAGACTTGTCCGAGTCGATCGCTGGGATCGGCCATCAACCTGTAAGCGTTGGTGTAGATACCAAGAGCATCAGCTCCGAGGATTCGGGAGATCCCGATCGCGTCGGCCTTATTCGAGATGAAGAGGCCGAAGGCGCCGATCGAGAACCCTGCCGACGTGCGATAGAGCTCTCGAAAACTCTTCCAATTCGCCTCCCTTGGCCAGGACGGCGGGTGCGTCCTCCAAAGAAACAGAAGGGTTACAACCGACTGAGCGATATTTCCGACCACCAACGCCCAGAAGCCGAAACCAGCCCACGCCAGACCGATACTGACCATGGCGTAGCCGACGAACGTTCCTGCGACTTCCGCGACGGCTAGTCGGCCAAACTGAAGACCACGCCGGTGTAGGGCGTTCGGTACCACGGTCGCCGCATTGATTGCAAAGAGCGAAGCGAACAGACGGATTACCGGCGTCGACGCCTCGGCGTTGAGCAACTTGGCACATGCCGGCGCCACAAGCACAAGCAGCAATCCGGCAATCACACCGCCCAGAACGACACCGACGAATGCAGAGTGTTCATGGGATGTGTTCAACTCCTTCTTCTGAATCAGGGCTGGAGCGACACCACGAAGAAAAAAGATCTGCGCCAGCGTTGCGACCAGCAGGGCCGCAGCGACGATGCCGAAGTCATTGGGTTCCAGTAGACGTGCTAGAACCAGCAGCGCACCCAGGCGTACGATGGTGACGACGACGGTGCTCGAGGCAACCGAGGCCATGCCCCGTGCGGCCTGTTTTCCCAAGCCATCCGATTCAGCCATGGTCTGTTTCAACTATTTGGGCCAGTCGAAGCCGAGAAGCCGGTTCGTCTTGCCAGCGATCTTGGCGACGGCGATCAGGTCTTCGTCGCTGAGTCTGCTCTTCCATGAGTCGTCGCTTCTAACGGCCCCGATCCCGTCGCTGAGCCGCATGTTGTTGCCAACGATGTGGTGAGGCGCACTGAAAAAGTTCTCAGGGATGGGACACGGATTGACCCCAACCAGGCGGGAGATCTGATCCATGGTTTCCTGCGGGTTTCTAGCAAACTCGTCATAACGGATGGTCATAAAGTGATCGTCTGGAACGTAACGGCGCGCCTGGTGTGCGGCAAGGTTCCCGCGCTTCCAAGCTGCCGCACCCTCAGCAACCGTTCCCCGACCTCTCTTTGTCGAGGAAACAACTCCTTGACGAACATCTTTCAAGACGTGAATGAGATAGATATCGAGTCCGGGACGGTTCTTGAGGTATGCCACCCGTCTCGGGTTCTTGGTCGTGTCGGCGTACACCGAAGATCCAGTCAGCTCGACCGCCGCTCGTGCGACAGACTCCACCCGAAGGGTTCGATTGTCCAACTCTGTCTTGAGAGGACCGACGGAATTGAATAGCAAATCACGAACAGCTTCCGATCGCGCACCCATCAAGTTCCCGACAAGAGCCTTCTGAAGGTAGCGGTTGCCAGAGACTCGGAATCGCGTCTGCCAGTCGTCGAGGCGGAACTCTGGAACCGACTGCTGCACCCGGGCCTCGACGTCGCAGTAGAACTCACACTCTGTGAATTCCTTCCGGCAAGAGCACGAGAAGAAGTTGGGGTTGACGTGCGCAGCCGGACTCATCTCGCCTCCGCTGACTATCTCATCGTGAGCGTTCAGCAGGAAGGCAAGCAGGGTCGTCCCAGAATGGCTGACTCCAGTTATCTGGAGGTACTTGAGTTTGGCTGAAGCCATGACCAATCATCGTCCTTCTCGAACCGAATCACCCAAGAGTGGCTGGGCACGCTTACAGGACAAATGGGTCGTTCGACCTTTGAACCCAGCCAAACCGACCTTGGTAGTCTGGCCATAGTTCATTGGAAGGAAGTTCTCGTTGGTTGCGGCCGGTTCCCCACAGCAACTCTCCACGCTTGAGATTGCATCGAAGGCGATGGTTCTACTGTACGTCTTTGTCATTCCGTGGGAGAGACTCGTCATCGTTCCCGGACTGGGATCCGGATCCAAGATTATCGGGACAGTCGCAATCGGACTTGGAGTCCTCACCGTGCTGTCACGAGGGACGATGAGGCAGCTAAACGCCGTGCACATCATGCTCTACTTCCTCACCGCGTACTTCGCGTTGTCGATTCTGTGGGCGCAGAGTCTTCTCTTCGCTGGTGTCCGAAGCTGGACAATGATCGTCAACTTGGCGATGGCCATCGTAATTACTGAAACCCTGAGTACCCGTCAAGACCTTCTTTGGAGCTTCCGCTCCTACGTGCTCGGGTCGTACGTCTCTGTGTTCGGAGTGAGCTTTCGTTATCTATCTGGAAACGTCACCACATTCCAGCGCCGCGCCACGCTTGCGAACACAAACGAGAACACCGTCGCCTTGATCCTCGCGATCGGAATGCCAATCGCATGGTATTTGGCCACCAACTCGTCACTCTCTCAATCAATCGGGCGCCTCGAACGAGCGCTGTACTTCGCGTTCATCCCAGCAGGGTTCATCGGCGTTCTTTTCACCGCAAGTCGCGGCGGCCTCCTGAGCACGCTTCCGTTTCTGCTCTCGATACCGTTCACACTTCGATCGATCTCTCGACGGCAGCGGGGTCTCGTGACGGCTGCCTTGGTTGGCGGTGTGGCGCTATCTGCGTTCTTGGCACCTTCGTCAAGTTGGCGTCGGATCGGACAGACACAGGACCAGATTTCGTCAGGCAACTTGAGTAGTCGCGGCGAGTTGTGGGCCGAAGGTGTTTCGCTCTGGCTCGACAGTCCAATGAACATGGTGCTCGGCATCGGCTCCGGAAACTACCAGTTCATCATCGGCAAGGTCAGCCACAACACGCCCCTCTCGGTCTTGGTTGAGGGCGGCGTCATAGGACTCGGACTCTTCGGACTTCTGGGATGGGCAATCCTCCGTGACCTGCGATCGGCGCAACAGGTGACATCGCGCATCTGGACAGCGATATTCGCGATCTGGACAATCTCAAGCCTTTCGCTCACCCTTCAGTGGCACAAACTCAGCTGGACCATAGTCGCACTGGCGATTGTTCACGTCCGCCTAACCCCCAGGGGCTCGAATCCGACTTCCCTGAGTCGAACCCCCGAGACCAAGGTAGTAGTGAGGGCATGAGCGTCGTATTCATAACCGGAGGCCGCCAGAAGAAGAGCGAAACCTTCAAGAGTTCGGCTGAGTGGGAACGATTCGGGTCCGGCGTGATCGTTGCTCTCGATCCGACAACGCTCGAGTGTCGGCAGGTCGTTGACTACGTCACCCCGCCCGAGGCCCGCCCGGACGAAAACCCGTCGGTGGTCTTTAAGGCTGGGTCGTCCCGTGGAGGGCGGCTGTACGTGTGTACGCAGACCGAGGTTTTGATCTACAACGAGTCAGATTTCTCACTTGCGACACATATCTCACTGCCGTTCTTCAACGATCTACACCACGTCGTTCCGACCGATCGAAACACCATGCTGGTTGCGGTCACGGGTTTGGACATGGTCGTCGAGATCACCGAAGACGGCGAAGTCGTACGAGAGTGGGGCGTTCTGGGTCAGGACCCGTGGGAACGTTTCGATAGAGCTGTGGACTACCGGAAGGTGCCCACCACCAAACCTCACGCTTCCCATCCGAACTACGTCTTTGAGCACGGTGACGACGTTTGGGTCAGCCGATTCGAGCAGCGGGACACCGCCTGCCTCACCGATTCCTCAAAGTCGATTCACATCGGCCAGGAACGCCCCCACGACGGTGTAGTCTTCGGCGACCGGGTCTATTTCACCACCGTCGATGGCCATGTGGCGATTCTCAATCTGGTCACTCTCGAGTTGGAATCCCTTCATGACCTCAACGAGATCGCTGCGCTCGACGCACCCTTGGGCTGGACGCGGGGACTGAAGATCATCGACGAGAATCGAGTCATTATCGGGGCCTCCACGCTTCGAGTGACGTCGATTCGTAACAACATCCGATGGGTGAAGAAGAAGTTCGGCCAAATGGAGGAGGACCGTGTGGTCCCAACCAACGTTGCCCTCTACAACCTGAGCGAACGACGCGTCGAGTGGGTCAAGGTGCTCGACGACCCCATCGTTGACGTCGTCTTCTCGGTTCTCTGATTTAGCTTCGCAGTATGAGCAACCGCAGGCCGCTCGTATTGACGTCTCTGGCAGTGTTCGCCTCGGCCTGCATTGCAGGTTCGTCGAGCAATTCGCTACTCCCACCTGAATCCAGTGTCGTTTCGACAACGAGTTCCCTGCCAACCACGGCTCTGACGCAACCGTCGACCACATCTCCGCCGTCGTCGTCGACATCTACCGCATCACCTGATCAGGCAGGCGTGGAGGGGACGCCGTTTGGCACGTTCATCAGTCTGAGCAACGTCGATGAAACCTTCGCTCGTTTCGGTGCCGGCCGATTCCTCTTCGGTTCACCGGAAGAAGCCATTGAGTACCTCGATCTGGCCCGTGCGACGAAAACTTCGCTCGTCTTCTCGCTGGTTCAGGGCCGCAACATGCGCAACGAGGACGGCACCTTCAGCATCGACGACTGGCGCGCCGGGGTGGACCAATTCGCCAGGGTCGACTTTTGGCCGTACGTGGCGGACGGAACGATAATTGGCCACTACATGATCGACGAACCCAAGTCGGCAGGGTCATGGGGCGGGGTCGTCGTGCCAAATTCGGTCCTCGATCAGATGGCCGCCTATTCGAAGAGATACTGGCCAAGCGTGCCAACCATCGTCCGCAGCTCACCCGAACGCCTGATAGATCACGCAGTGGAACTCAACGACCGCGGCGTCGATCCGGTGCGCTGGCAGTACCTAGATGTCGCTTGGCTTCAGTACAACGCCGCGCTGCATGGAAGTGTGGAGGACTACACCGACGCCCAAGTTGCAAGCGCAAACGTTCAGAACCTCTCCCTCATTGTCGGCCTGCAGGCTCTGGCCGGAGGGGACGGGACAAGTCAACTTCGACCTGAGCCACCATTCGAACCTCATCACTGGATCATGAGCTATGACGAAATGATGCGGTATGGAACCCACATCCTTGAGCGAGGAATCGGGTGTGCTTTCATAACCTTCCGTTGGGACCGGGGCGAAGAGTCCTACTTCACCAAAACCGATCTGGACCGGGCTCACACCGACCTTCAAAAAGTGTCCGCAACGGTTGATCCCTCTACTTGCGCTGTGCGCTGAACAGCGCTTCATCATCAGCTCAATGACACAAATCTGAATCCCACCAGAATCGGCATTTGTTCGAGTGAGACAACGCCGTTCCCCAGCTCAGACCAATGAGCAACGGTTGATTGTTGGTGGAACGACGGCCACCGTTGCGGCTCGAGATAGGCAATTCGACTCAAGTGAGGTCAAAAGCCGGTCGTAGACAGGCGGGTGAAGGCCCGCCCTAACGCATCCACTCTGTTCATCGCGATGCTTGCCGGACTAACGGCATTTGCGACGGCTCTAGCGTCGCCCGACAGTGCTCAGAACGTCGACTACAGTGAAGAGTCCGTAGGCGAACTGCTTCAGTTCTTGGAGGAGGAGTTCGAACGCTCGAGTGATTCCGACCGCTCCGACCCACCCCTGGCGCTGGCCTTCTCAGACGACGAAGGGAACAGCTCCGTGGATCCCGATCCACCGTCAACGATTCAACGGGAACCAGTGTCGGCCGAACTGATTCCCACCCCAGGCACTACACCTGCGGGTCCGCAGACCACGTTCATCACAGGCGGGGACTCCACTCTCTCGACGACCGAATCAACCGCAGTCACCTCGACGTCCGAGGGTTCGGCGAGCGAAACAACTGTGATCCTCCGTCCCCCGATGACAACACCCGAGTCTGGCACAACATCGATCGCTTCGCCTACCACGAGTGCGTCTGAACAGGGCAACACCTCAGACGCTCCTACAACCCTCGCCCCAACCACGGCAACGCCTACCACCGCCGCCTCCACAACAGCGACACCCAGCACTGAGGCATCATCCACTCAAGCCCCGAGGACTACGGAGCCAGCGCCCGTTCCCAGCTCTGCTCGCCGGATAAGCCCCTATGACTATCGAGTCAACGGCGAGTTCGATCCGGCAACCGACCTGCCTTCGGCTCGTGCACGCTCTGCCTATAACGCGTGGTGGACCAACTACAACGACCCTGCCAGCAACTACCCCTATAGCCCCTATGTCATGTTCGATGCGCTCGGCAAGAACAATGGACGCAGCCTCGGAGCGTACTCTTACTCCCGACAGGGTGGGTTCTACTTGGCCTCGATCCAAGAAATGATTCGAACGACAGGCGATCCGGCTGCACTAAACGAGCTCGTGGCTTGGTCACAGCAGCTCAAGACAAATCTTAAGGACCACGACGGTCGTGGGTATGAGTACTTCCAGTACTACAACCCGAGCCCCGTCGGCGACGGAAGTCAGTTCTACTACTCGGACACCAACTTCCTCGAGGAGTCGCTGCTGGCAGGAACAATCGCCCACATGGCGTGGGTCATGCATCAGAACCGGGACTTCGATCCAACCGCAGGCGCAGAGGCTGACTTCTGGTTTGCGTACCTCGACCAGAACTGGCTGCCAAAGTGGCAGGCCCGCTCAACCTACGGGACCCGTTGGGAATGGACTCCTCCCGCCGAACTCGGGATGAATAACGCAACCGGTTGGAGTTCCCCCGACAATCCTCAGCACAACGACCGCAAGAACTCATTCAGGGCTGGACTGCCGGAATTTAACCCCAACGGGATCGAACACATCCTGCCGGTCCGTGAGCTCGGCCACCCGTACATCGCCTCGGCGTTTCAGTACTACGTGATGGGTGAGTACTTCGAGGACACTGGCAAGACCGTGTGGGGAACACCGAACCGAACCGCAGCTGACTACAGTCGCGAGGCAATCACCCGACACGATTTTTGGCACCGTCAGACTGTTGTGAATGCTGACGGATCCCGCGACTGGTGGCTGTTCATGGCCAAGCAACGTTCCGGCCTTCGCTCGGGTGGTTACTCCACACACGTCAGCGTGTACTTGAACGCCCTCCACTGGGAGCGGTTCGGTGAGTTTGCAAAGGATTCAGAGATGAAGCGCTACGCCAAGGTCTGGATTAACCCCATCGCACCAGGCGACGACGTGTACGACCCCGGCAACGTAAAAACGATGACATACTTCGCAACCAGTACCGGAACCGATGAGTTTCGACTGATGTTCCACTCCCTGTTCATTCCGTTCGACACCTCCGGTGAGTTGGAACGGCTCACAAACACGGTGATCTCCAACTCCGACCGGCACTGGATCGATGGCAGTCAGAACAAGCACCACGGTGCCCACTACAACGGAATCATCAACGCCGAGCTGGTGCGGTCGCTGAATTAGCTGAATCGCTCTCAGCGCCAACCGCTCCGAAGGAGTTCTACTTCCGTGGTTTCGTTTGTGAGGTTTCGCTAGTGTCCAACCTTGGGAGGGCGGCGTCCGCGCCGGTCGACCTCGTTTGGACGGTCACGCTGGGTCCGGAGGTCTGGTTCGAGTCCGCGTCGTAGGCCACGATTGTGAACGTATGGGTGCTCCCCGCCAAAAGATCCGAGACGGTGTAGCTGCTGCCGGCAACGTCGGCGATCTCGATCCCATCCTGCATGACCCTGTAACCCACGACACCTCCGTCGTCCTGCGCACCGTCCCAATGCAGGTCCACCGTCGTTTCTGTAATCCCCTCTCGGGCAAGCGAAACCGCATCGGCAGTGGTGAGAGCGTCGAAGGCAACCACGCCGAGAATCGCCGCTGCAATCGAATCTGCGCTGATGGCGTCCGGCAGCTCGGCGTCGAGACGTACCGAGAAATCGACGGTGTTGATTCCACGACTTGACGTCATCGAAGCAATGTCGGTATTCAGGTCCAGTGTCTGGTCGACGAGGATGACGTGGCGAGGATCATCAGATGCGAGCCATAACTCCGGCACCGGAATCTGGGCCACGAACACCTCCATCGTCGGGTTCCGGGCCAACAGATCATCTACGATCAGATTCAAGTTGGCGATGGTGTCGACATTTGATCGCACGGTGTCCTCGTTGTCGCTGAAGGCTCCGGGAGTTTTGTCGTTCTGGCCCAGGTACACGATCGCCACATCCGGAACGTCGTAGCTTTCAAGCCGGGACGAGAAGGTGCCAGGGAGCCCATCGCCACCCTCGAGCATCCACTGCGTGTCCGCACCTCCGATCGCCTCATGGCTGCGGCCCGCCGTCACGAGATAGCAGTGGCTAAACCCCCATCGATCGGCTGACCGGGATCCGACCGGCCGCACGGCGTAGCCCTTGAGCTCCAAAAGATGAAGCAGATCATCTCGATAGGTGTCGGGGCCGTCGAGACAGCTTCCCTCGGTGGCAGCGTCGCCGACGAAGAGGATCTCGGTTGGGTCGGCGGTGAACAACTGACCGGGGGCCCAATAGGGCGCAGCCTGTTCCAGCATCGTCACATCGGTGGAGGGTCCGGAGACGCTTTCGTTGGACGCCGCATCGAATGCCTGCACGTTGAATCGGTAACGAACACTTTGGGTCAGGCCACTCGCGGAATACGACGTCCTTTGTGGATCCCACACGACTGCGAGCTCTTCGCCGTTTGCAAACAATCGGTAACCCGCGATCGCTACGTTGTCGACCGCCCCCGACCACGACAGGTCGATCGTCGATTCGGTCTTGTTGGCGGTCGTCAACCCACCGACCCATTTCGGGGCCTCAATATCCTCGCCGGAGTTCGTACTGATCGTCGGCCCGTCCGTGCTGACGTTCGACCAGGCGTCGACCGCTTGAAGTGCGAAGGTGTAGCTGGTTCGAGGCTTCAGCCCGGTGACAGCGAAGGTCAACGTATCTCCTTCATCCGTCGGGGCCGAAACGGTCCCGATCAGACCCGCATCTTGAAACACCTGATATCCGGTCACACCCGTGTTGTCGACGGCTCTGGCATTCCATTCGAGCATCAGGTCCGTACCCGTTGCTCCCGCCGCCGACAGTGATCCGGCCGGCCAGGTGGGCGGTTCGTCATCGACCAGCGTGGTGAACGTGCGAGTGGGGCCGGTCGTACTGATGTTGCCCGCTGCATCGACCGCCTGAACCTCGAATTCGACATCGGTGCCGTTGGTCAACCCGACCGCCGAGTACGTCGTCGTCCCCACCGGCATGGTTGCCACCAGTGCGCCGTCCTGGAAGACCTGATAGTCGGTTATGGCGATGTTGTCATCTGCACCCGACCACTCGATGTCGATCGTGAACGCGCCCACACCGCTCACGGTCAGGGTCGGGTTAGCCCATTCAGGATCCTCGGTATCCGGGAGGGTGCTGACCGTCAGCGACGGTCCGTCGATCGATTGGTTTCCGACGAGGTCAGCAGCTTCGACCGAGAGCTCATACAGGGTGTCAGGGCTCAGCCCAGTGACGATGAAGTCGTTGTTGTCGACACTACCGATGGACTCACCATCGACGAACAGCTCATAGGTGACCACCCCTGCCGCGTCCTGGTCGCCGCTCCAAGACACCGCCAGCGATGTGGACGTCGCGTGCCCTACAGATATTGCGCCCTCGTGCCAGCTCGGTCGAGTGATGTCGATGGTCCTCTCAGTAATCGAGGGACCGTCAGACGTTTCGTTACCGGTCACATCCAATGCTTCAATCGTGAACCTGTATGTCGTCACGTCGTTGAGCCCAGTGGCCGTGAAGGTGGTCGCAGGCGCGTCCACCTCGCCTACTTCGACGGCGTCCTGGAAGATCCGGTAGGTCGCGATGGCGTCGTTATCGGTAGGGGCTGTCCAGACCAGCGTTATCTCACTCGCCGTGACACCCGACGTGACGAGGCTGGTACCGGTCCAGTCGGGTTCGGTGACATCGAGTGTGGTCGTCACCTCTTTAGGTCCATCAAAACTGACGTTACCGACGGCATCTACCGCCTGGACTTCAAACGTGTAGGTCGTAGCATCGCTCAGGCCGGTCACAGTGGTGAAGGTCTCCGGCATGGGGACAGTCTGAATCAACACGCCGTCCCGGATGACGTTGTGGGCAACAACGCCGGTGTCGTCAACCGAACCCGACCACTCGAGATCGAGTTCGGAACCAGTAACATTCGAAGCCGACAATTGACCGTTCAACCATGTGGGGCTGGACTCGATCGTGATGAACCGCCGAGAATACGTCGCCTGTTGGTTGCCGTTTGAGTCCCGGGCGCGAACGAGAACCAGGTAGTTGCCGTTGCGTAGCGCCGGAGCCTTCCAGGCCCAGTTGCTGCTGATGCGACCGGGTGCATCAACCGGAACATCGCGAAACTGAGCTGCGGTCCCAAACGAATCATCGGTCTGAAGCCACTGCAGAGTGTCCCGGTTAAGGACCGCGATACGAACCCCTTCGATCGCGTACTCGTCCGTTGCGGTTCCCGAAAGGGAGATGCTGTTCGGCAGCGAGTCCACATCTGCCCCGGGCGAGTCGATCGTTGACGAACTGGGTGGGGTGGAGTCCTCGGCCGCGAGGCTACCGACCGTCGCCGCAGCAGGCGACGGGGAGACCAGTCGGACCAGCAGTGTGACCACTGCCAGCAGGCTGAGAAGTTTCCCCACCATTGACCCTCTGACACTTCACCAAACAACCACACTACGCGGTCGTATCTTGCCAAGAGTAGGATTCGGCCGGTTGGTCGGGTTGAGCGAATTCACCTCCGCAGGTCTTCATGAGCATCGGCGAGCGACCGATTGGCAGGCGTGCATGTAGGTTCTCAACCCATCGAGGTTCGGCTGCGCACGAATGGCGATCACGTCCGAGCAGAGTTCCGCGGCGCAGATCCGACTCCTGAGATGTGGTACTCCCGGCTAGCGCAGGACGACCATCTGTACAGCAGGGAGCGAAGCGGACATCTGCCGTGGCAACTTCGCTGGGCGCTGGCGGATCTTGAGCCTCAGGGTCCGGTGCTGGAGGCTGGCTGTGGACTCGCCCACTTTTCGGTGGCGATGAGCCATCGAGGCTTCGAGGTGGTGGCCCTGGATTGGTCCAGCGAACTTGTCGAGATCGTCTCGGCCCGGGCGCCTGAACTGAAGGCCACCACTGGCGACGTACGCAACTTTGACTTTCCGAAGGAAACATTCGGCCTCATCTATTCGCCGGGCGTGCTGGAGCACTTCGAGGGTGAGGTCGCATCACTGCTGGCGAATCACGCTCGCCTCCTCCGGCCCGGGGGCACGATGGTTCTCACCATGCCCTACCTCAACCGACGACTCAGAACCAGCGGCGAGTCCGACCCGGTGTTCGATGAACTCGACTTCTACCAGTACGCGTTTTCGTCCGAGGAAGTTGATCAGTTGCTGCGGGCCGCTGGCTTATTGCCAATCAGGCACCGAACCTACGGTGTGCTGGGGGAGCTGCGGAACAACCATTGGCCCGGTCTGCCCCTCACCGGTCGGGTGGCGAGTGGAGCCGCTCGGATCATCGATGCGGCAACACCCTTTCAGGATCTGGCCCACTCCGGAATCTGGGTGGCGCAGAAGCCCGAAGCGCCTGATAGGTAACGAACACGATCACCGCGGCGGAGACAAGCTGAAACGGGACCTGGGTAAACGTATTCCGAATCTGGTAGAGCAACACATTGAGTGCGAGTCCACTGAACGCCAACCATCCAACGCTCCCATGTGACCGGGTCGTTAACCAGTCGAGCAACAGCATGATCAGCACGGCCCATGCGATCACTCCATAAAGCCCGAAGTTGACATACGACTCTGCGATGGACGAGAAGCCGATCGGGCCCGCTTCACGGAACACCTCGACCGAAAGAGGTTCGGTGCTTCCCTCGGTCAATCGGAGATTGGCCAGCGCTCGGCTCACGGTTCCCACGTAGGTCTCACCGAACCGAACGCCCGCTTCCCCAACCCACCGGTCCGACACCGCCACCGGTCGAATCGTGAAACCGAGTTCCCCAACACCGTCGACCGGATCGAGATCACGAAGGGACGCGATCACGCCGCCCCCGAGACGAGCCGATCGAAGACTGGGGATGATGGCCAGAACGAAGAGGAAGAGCGCACCGACCCTGGCCTTGCTGAGGTGCTGCGCTCGCACGCTCCGTGTGGCCAGTGCAGCCACCGCCGGCATCATCACCTCGCCTCTAAAGCCGATACGAAGCATCACTGCTGCCAGAATTGTTATCAACACGGTGGTCGCCTGCAACTGGAGCCGATCGATCATCCCGACGTAGAGAACGACGCCGAAGCCGAGCCCGAGAAATGAGACCGCTAGCGGGAGTGCCGACACCTGGCCGATGAAATCGATGTAGTTGCCCTGGACGGCGGATGGACCCCCAGCCGCTCCGACGACCGCTAAGAACAACAGGGCTGAGACCCAAACCATCGCTCGGCCTACCTCAGCGAACGCGGAGAAGTAGGCCTCATTCTGGACGAACCGACCCGCACCACGCCGCCTTCCGTGCAGCAGCGTTCCCGTCACACAGCTGACACCGAGGCCCACCAGCGCAACGGCATAGGCCCGGTAGATGTCCTCGAAGGCGACCCAGTCGAGGGACAGATTGGAATACTCGAGCGTTCCCCGCCATAACGAGAAGGTGAGGCCGAAATGAAAGAGGTAGAGCGTGAGCACGTACAGCCCCTTGAAACCGAAGGCGTCGTCGGACTCCAAGTAAAGGTATGACCCAACCGCTGCGGTAGAGGCAAACGCAACGGTGGCGGCGTCTCGCGGCGAGAAGACCGACCCTCGCCCATCTGCGAACATGGACACTCCGATGAGTGACGCCCCGAGCCCGAATACCAGCGCCAGCCCCTGCGCATGTCGCCTCATCGGGCCTCGCCAGCCCAAAGATGAAGTAGTGCACGGTGCGACTGGTCAAGGGTGAAGGGGCTCTGCCGGAAACGCTCGAGCGAGCGAGCGCGATCGGGCGTAGCTACGACGATCGCGCTTGCCCACTGACCGACGTCAGCCAGGGACACGCAGGCGATCGACAGGAACTCTGCCACCTCGCGCATCGGCTCGATGTCCGAAGCAACTACCGGGACACCAACGGCCGCAGCTTCGATGACGACACCGGGCAAACCTTCACGAAGCGACGGAGCCAACACGACGTCGGTCTGCTCGAGAATCTGAGCTATCGGACGCTCGCCATGTATTTGAATCGCGAGCGACTCGCTTTCGAACCGAGCAGCGAGTCGCTCGAGTTCCGATGCGTCACCCCGGCCGAAGATCGCCAGATGAACATGCCGGGTTCGCGATGCCGCGGCAGCCACCTCGATTGCGAACTGCTGATTTTTTTCAGCGCAGATTCGACCGACCACCGACAACCGAAGTAATCCATCCGCAACCCGCGGCTCGATCGAGCCAGGTTCGACTCCGTTGTAGACAACCAGAGTGTTCTTCCAGAGAGTCCATCCTCGGCCGAGGGAGCCGTTGAGAGCTGCGTTGGACACACCAACGATCCGATGGCTGATCAGCCGAAGTAGTAGTCGCATGATCCGCTCATAACTGCCTCGTATGAACGTTCGGGGTCTTCCGGATCCCGTGGATCGGATGTGGGCCAGTCGACGGGCCCTGGGCACGACGAGCGCTGCGACGAGCAAGACCCAACCGGACGACAGGTGAACGTGAGAATGCACCACTGACGGAACCAACTTGCGCAGTCGACGAGCGACCCGAGCCGGATTCCTGCCGGAGTGGTGAACGGTGGCCCCCGCGTTGACGAAGTCTCTAGTCAGCGCATGTTCGGTGGGGACCGAACTTCCCAGTAGCAGGACTGCATGGGAGTAGCTTTCGCTCATTAGCGGGTCTCGACACATCGCCAGAACCCGCATCTCGGCGCCACCACGATCAAGGGAGCCGAGAACGTGAACGATTCGACCCTTGGCCGATTGCGTGTGAGGCACGACTACCTCAGCTTTATCAGCGCCGACCGCTTGGACTGCGGATCCATGCGTTTGGTAGGCACGCCGCGCGCCAAGGACTTCGCCTCGTAGTCAGCGATCGTCGACAACCTTCGGGCCGGAACACCGGCGTACACGGCACCCCCAGCAAGATCTTTGTTGACAACCGACCGCGCTCCGATGACGACGTTGTCGCCGATCGTTACACCTGGGAGGATCACGACCCCGATGCCAATGAACACGTTTGAACCAACGCGGATTGGAGCCACAACGTCCAGATCGGGATGACGGTCTCGCAGTACCCAGACCCCGCCGTCGTGGGTCACAAACCGAACTTCGGCGGCGACCTCAACCCGATCTCCCATCGTCACCAGAAACGGTTCTGAGCCGAAAGTGGACCGCGTGAGGTTGATCAATCGGCAGCCGGTTCCGATCTCGACCCCGAGGCGGCGAGCGGCGCGCACGCTATCGCTTCGCAACTCCGCCCGAAATCTCAGCGTCTCCACTAGCGATCTCATGCCCATGCCGAACCGACTCCTCTGCGCACCAGCCCAAAGCCTAGGACACATGCAACGACATACGAGGACAGTGATGCGGTAGCTGCTCCGACTATTCCGAACGGTTCGATCAGTAGGAGATCGAGACCGGCGCCGACCGCCAACGCAATCAGTCCAACGCCGGCCGCACTCTTTGGTTCCCCCAGGCCCAGCAACGTACGGGTTCCGAACACGTAGCCCACAAAAGCCAGTTCGCCGGCTATCAACACGCCCACCGTGACCCCGATACCACCGAAGTCCGCCCCAAAGATTGGAGCGGCCAACCAAACACCGGCCGCGCAGAGTAGCGGCGAACCGAGCAGCTGGGTTTTTAGCGATCGCCGCAGGAGGTTCTTCACTTTGTTGATGTTCGAACCACCTTTCGCCACCAGGCGGAAGGCGAACTGTGACGCTGCTTGGGCGCGCGGGCGCAGCGCTTCTGCGATGGACGCAGCGACCGCGTACTGACCGAGAACTGCCGACCCTCCAACCGCGCCAACGATCAATTGATCAACCCGATTCAGCAGTCCGACCGACGCCGTCGCGGGGACTGTTCGTGCGCCGAATCCAAGCAATTCGAGACCGGCGTTTCGATCCAGTCGGATCTTCGGTCGCTGAGAGTTGCTCAGTAACCAGGAGCCGATGGCCCCGAACAGCGAACCCATCGCAAGACCAACAGCCGCGCTCTCGGTGGATGGACCGAACACCATATAGATGAGTGCGATTCCCAGGAGATGCATCATCGTCTCGACGAGCTGGACGATCTGCGACATAAAGAATGAACCGATCGCATTCAGTAGCGCAGTATTAAATCGGGTTATTCCAGCCCCGACCGCGAGCGTCATCGCCGCCAGAATCGTGACCGAGCCAATCGATTCGTCAGGCGCAGTGAGCCAATACAGGGCTCCGCTGATCAACGCGAGTCCAGGAACAAGTCCGACTGCGAGCCCAAGAAACGCCGAGAGGTAACGCTTGTCCGCCGAGTCCGTTGCGAACCTTCGAACCGCTGTACCGACGCCCAGATCGCCGACGAGATAAATCGAGGCGACCAACGCTTGGAGAAAGGCGAGGTCGCCACGGGCGGCCATGCCGAAGAAGCGGGCTACGACGACCGATAGCACCAACGCCATCGCCGAGCGCGTGAAACCCACGACGGACGCCGCCCGCACCCGGTGGTCGACAGACCTTGGTGCCGTGTCCAACACGTCAGCGCGCCACCGCTGTATAGAACGCATCTCGACGTTGAGCCAAAACGACAGTTGAGTAGTCGTCCGCCCGAAGGCGGTTCCGTCGACCGGCGTCCATCCGCAGGCGATCATCAGCAAATTCGGCCATCCGCGCGCTCAGCGGGTCGACCTCACCCGGTGCTACCAGGTCTGTCGAATCCAGAAGTTCGGCGGTACCGCCAACATCGGTCGCTACCACTGCCAGTCCGAGTGCCATCGCCTCGATCACCACACGGGGCAACCCCTCGGTACTCGAAGCGTGGACGAACACGTGACACCCGGCCATCAGTGAGCGATATTCGGAACGGTCGGAAATCTGACCCGCGAAGTGCACAACCGGTGCGATCCCAAGCTCCCTTGCCATGGCTTCGAGGGACGATCGATGACAACCGTCTCCCAGTAGAACCAGTTCGGCGTCGACGCCTGTGGCCCGCAGGTTGCTGATGGCCTGCAGCAACACGTCGAACCGTTTGTAGGTGCGATCCATGGAACCGGCTCCGCAGAAACGGAGTCGCGTTGAGGTACGAGCGACGGGCTGACCGAAATCGTCAGGGCCGAGCTCAACGCTTGAATAATGAACGCTGGTCGACCCCGACGAAGGTGGATAAAGCGCCTGAAGGTACGACTCGGTGACATACGCAACCGCAAACGCACGTCGAACCGACCACTTCTGACTCGCGGTGAGCGTGCCTCGAATGAGCCATCGCAGCCAATGATCCACCACTCCCCGGCTGAAGACCGCAGCCGGATCGCCAACGACCTCGCAGGCGAATCCAACCCCCCGGACCGACGCGATGAGCGTTGCGAAGGATCCCTGAAGACTCGGCAACCTGACGATCAGACGAGACTCGCCCGGAACCAGCTGGCCGATGGCACGAGCGGTGGGCCCGAGCATTGCAAACTGTCCAAAGAGTCCGCGACGATCGGTCAGCGGAAGTACTCCGACCCCTTCTCCAGAGAGTGGAACGAGCCCCTGGGCGTCGTCGACGGGGCGCACCCTTGCGAGCACGTCCACGTTTTGGAAGCCCGCGAGGTAACGCTTCCAGAAGTGATATCCCATCGGCCCCTCGGAGTAATAGCAACCATCGGGAGCAACCAGCAACCTGTGCTCGGTCATCACTACCACGGCCGTCATCGCAGGAGATCCCGGAGTTCACGAAGGTACGACGAGGTGACGATCGGCCAGTCGAGCAGCGCACCGACCGACGTGCGCGCATTGGTACCGAGTCGACCGGCTTCGCCCGTCAAGATCGCTTCCTCGGCGTCGTGGATTGCTGTGGCGAGCGCTTCAGAATCATCCGGTGACACCAACCACCCCGTCACCTTTGGGATCACGACCTCTGGCAGTCCACCGACGGCACTGGCGATCGTCGGCACCTGCATGGCCGCCGCCTCGACGGCTGCGCCATAATTCTCACTGCGCGAAGGACTGATGCTGACGTCTCCGGCGCGATAGGCAACCCGGACGTCTTCAGCTGTGTCCAGACAGGTGATCGAAGAGCGAGTTGACGAAGGGATCGACGAGAGTATCGACGTCCGATACTCACTACCGGCCCGGTCGATTCCGCCACCCATGACTACGAGGTGACCGCCACCACCGGTGGCCACATATCTCTCCCAAGCCCTCAGGAGCACATCGTGACCCTTTACATCACGACCTCCGAGCGCCAGGCGTTTGGGTGCGTACCATCGCGCCACCACCACGAAGACCGGGGACTGCAGCGGAAGCCCGAGAAGTCGACGGGCTTGCAGCCGTTCGCACGGAGTCGGCGGGACGAAACTGGAGAAGTCGGCACCGAACCGCACCACCCGGATTCCTTCTGCCGGAACCCCCGATTCGAGTGCCGCCGAACGCACTGCTTCCGACCCGGCGAAGACTCGATGGTCCCATCGCCCTGCGAACCGCTCGACCAGCGTAACCAGTTGGCTTTCGTAGAAAAGGGGCCCCGGCACCGAGTGAACGCGCTTCGCGCGACCCCCAAGAGTTGCCGCTCGAGCGACCAACGCAGCTCGGTAGAGGAAGTAGTTCACGATGTCGGGATCGAAGGTGTGGAGCGACCGACGCAGGGACGGCAATGCTGCAACTGCGCAACGCGGGCTTGGGCCCAGTGCCTGGGTCCTCTCGATCTCCACACCCAACGAAGAGCACAGACGGGGCGCAAGGTCACCATCTCCGGGGGGTAGGTAGACCTTGGCTCTCATGCCTTCTTCCATCGCCGCCGACACGAGAGGTAGCAACCAGCGAGCTCCGACCGTGGTCTTGGTCAAGAACGCAACCTTCGGTTGTACATGTGGGGGTGTTGAAGCGGGAAGCACGCGAGGCGCACTACGCCGTTCAGCGGCCACGGTGTAACGAGAGAACTTCCCGCTCGCCCTCAACTCTGCCGCCACTACTCACATCGGAAACGGTCGCCGTGGTGGATCCGAGAAAGCGGTGGGCGGTAGGCGTTCCTGCCGCTGACAATCCCACCCCCTTGACAACACTTCCCACCGTCCGCGCGAGAATCCGCAGATCCAGCCAGAACGTTCGATGGTCGATGTACCACACGTCCAGCTCGAACTTCTTCTCCCACGCGAGTGCATTCCGCCCGTTCACCTGGGCCAAACCCGTCAGACCGGGTCGCACGTCGTGCCGACGAGCCTGTCTCTCGTCGTAGAGCGGCAGATAGTCGCATAGGAGAGGTCGAGGGCCGACCATGCTCATCGATCCCGCTACTACATTGAGCAGTTCCGGCAGCTCGTCGAGACTCGTCCTTCGCAGGAATCGACCAACCGAAGTTAGGCGAGCGTGATCCGTGGCCAGCTCGTCTTCACCGGCACGAAGTGTTCGCATCGTCCGGAACTTGAGGATTTCGAAGCTTTCGCCACCTCTGCCAGCCCGTTCCTGGCGGAACACGACAGGGCCGCCCATCGTCAGTCGGATGACGACCGCGATCATCAGCAACAACGGCAGCAGCAACAACAGCCAGAGCATTGCGAATCCGATATCGAAGAGGCGCTTGATCACAGCTAGCTCTCCAGCGGCCGAGCCGGTACGCCGACGACGGTTGCACCGGCGGGGACGTTCTCGACCACAACGGCGCCGGCACCAACGACGGCGCCTTCTCCGACGGTGAGGTTCTGGAGGACCACCGCGTTGGCACCTATGAGTGCTCCCTCCCCGATTCTGCAGGAGCCACCGATGGCCGCTCCCGGCATCAGGCTGGCAAAGTCACCGACGATCGAGTCGTGCCCGACCTTCACCCCATAACCAACGTATGCATGGACGCCGATGGAGACCATTGCCGAGATCCAGGTAACACCGGCGATCACTGTGCCCTGCCCCGCATTGGCGCCGGTTGCCATCACGGCAGACGGGTGCACGATGGCTGGCGTCGGCTGCACCGATTCCGCCAAGGCCCGATCCACGAGCAGTTTGCGAATCTGGGGGTACCCAACCCCGGCGACGAAGTACCGATCAGACTTCAGTTCGGGCTCGATCTCTAGGGCGACCTCTACCTCGCGATCGTCGAACCGCGGACTATCGGGGAGATCGTCGTCGGATATGACGATGTCGAATGGGAAGACCTGGTCAGCAGAAACATCCTCGATAATGCTGAGAACGTCACTGGCGTGGCCGCGACCGCCGAGGATCAGAAGGGTTGGACGATGAGGATCGCTGAGTCGATCACGGTCAAAACGCATAGGTGTTCACCTCCCGCTCATCGACGTGCGCCGCCCAGGTCCGCCGGATACCTTCGCTCACGCTGACGGTCGGTTTGTATCCGGTGACCTCGTTCAACGCATCAATACTGGCGTAGGAGTGGGTCACGTCACCGGGTCGGTTCGGACCATGTTCCAGAAGAAGCGGGGCACCGTTGAGCGCCTCGATCTCGCTCAGGATCTCGAGCAGGGTGCGACCTGTTCCGCACGCCAGGTTGAACGCTCGACCGGCAATACTCCCATTCGACGACGTTGCTGCCGCGACGATTCCCGCAATGTTGTTATCGATATATGTGAAGTCGCGAGACTGGGTGCCATCGCCGTGGACCACGATCGGTTCATGGCGTTTAGCCCAGTCAATGAATTTCGGGATGGCGGCGGCATAGAGATGGTTTGCTTTCTGGCGAGGCCCGAAAACGTTGAAGAACCGCAGGCGAATCGTCTCCAGTGAGTACAGCTCGTGGAACAGTCGGCAATACTCCTCCCCCATTGCTTTGGTCATGGCATAGGGCGACAAGACCTGCCCCTCATGACCTTCCCGCTTCGGCAGGCTGGGGTTATCGCCGTAGACCGACGACGATGACGCATAGATGAATCGTCTTACCTGATGGTCTCGTGCACTGACCAGCGCATTGAGCGTGCCGGTTGCGTTGACATCGTGCGTTGTCGTCGGGTCATCGATGCTCCTGGGCACCGAACCAAGTGCGCCAAGGTGCACCACAACGTCAACCCCGACCATGCTCTTGTCGATATCGGTCGAGTTGCGGAGGTCGCCGCTGATGAACTCCACGCTGTCGATCGACGCGGCGAGGTTGTTGATGTCGCCAGTGCTGAGGTTGTCAAGAACCCGGACCCGAGCTCCATCGGAGACAAGTCGGTCCACGAGGTGGCTGCCGATGAACCCGGCGCCGCCGGTAACTAAGTACGTGTCGACCATACTAACTTCCTCCACACCCATCGCTGAGAACGCTCCTCGTCGACGGCCTTCCAGTCCCCTCAAAATCACATGTTCAACATGCTTGTCCATCGGTCTGTCCCACCCCGTTGTTGAGGAAACGCGATCGACTTTCCCGCAACCGCTTGACTGCATGCGATACTTCTGCGACACGGACTCGGAACCGCCCTGTTGCAGCAGACAGGTCGAAAGCGAGCCTCAGGAGGCACAGTGGAAACTGCACGTAACAAGACACTCGCAGAATCGAAGATCGTCGTCGTAGGGCAGGGATACGTCGGACTCCCTCTCGCAGTGCGGGCGGTCGAGGTTGGCTACAGCGTCACCGGCTACGACATCGACCAAGGCCGCATCTCTCGTCTCCAGAACGGTGACTCATTCATCGAGGACGTCCCCCAGGATGTCCTGAAAGCGGCATTTGAGAGCGGTCGATTCAGTGTTTCGGACCAACTGTCCGCCGTCGAGGGTTTCGACATCGCCGTGATCACCGTGCCTACTCCTCTTCGCGACGGGGCCCCAGACCTCAGCTACATCGAGAGCTCCGGTAGCGATCTCGCAAGATTCATCCGACCTGGCGCCACGGTGATCCTGGAATCAACGACGTACCCCGGCACCACCGAAGAACTGCTAGTGCCGATTCTCGAGGCGGGTTCCGGACTGAAGTCCGGGGTTGACTTCCACGTCGGCTACAGCCCCGAACGAATCGATCCCGGTAATCTGGTCTACCGATTCGAGAACACCCCGAAGGTTGTCTCGGGAACGACACCAGAGGCACTCGTCATCGTCGAGGACTTCTACAACCATCTCGTCACCCAAGCGGTGCCCGTCCCTACCACGAGAGAAGCCGAGCTCACCAAGCTGCTGGAGAACACCTTCCGACACGTCAACATCGCTCTAATGAACGAGATGGCAATGTTCGCAGCAGAACTCGACATCGACATCTGGGCCGCGATCGAAGCAGCAAACACCAAGCCATTCGGTTTCATGAAGTTCACACCGGGTCCCGGAGTCGGTGGACATTGCCTTCCGATCGACCCCAGCTATTTGAGCTGGCAGGTCAAGCAGTCACTCGGCCATTCTTTCCGGTTCGTAGAGTTGGCCAACGACATCAACGAACACATGCCCGACCACGTGGTCTCACGTATCGGTCGGATCCTCAACGATGCCGAGCGAAGCATCAAGGGCTCAAAGCTGCTGCTACTCGGACTCGCATACAAACCCAATAGCGGCGACTCACGAGAAACACCGGTTCGCCCGATCGCCGATCAGCTCCAAGAGCTCGGCGCCCATGTCTCGTGTGCCGATAGCTGGGTCGACCCGGCCCATTTCCCCGCCGATCTCGAGCGGGTAGAAGTGACGGCCGAAACCCTCGCTGGGGCAGATTTGGTCATCATGCTGACCAACCACCGTGATTTCGATCTCGAGATGATCGAGACCCATGCCAAGGCAATCTTCGATACCCGCAACACCATGTTCGGCCCGAAGGTGACTCGCTTATAGATATCGGCTAGGAGCCTGCGGGCTCCGCCTCAAACGAGAGGGTCACGGAGGCTGAAACGGTCTGGCTGGCAGGATCGACCGCGTCTTCCATTTCCATGCTCGTCATCCGGCGCGCCATTCGAGGACCGCCCTGGACTCGTCCGGCGCCTTCAGCGAGCACTGTGAGCCGCCCCAGCGTCAGGCCTGCAGCGGTAGCGTAGCTCTGTGCTTTGCGCCGAGCCGACGCAACGGCGCCTTCTCTGGCAACATCATGCGCCGGGTTCGCCTCATCGACGATCCAATGCGGGCCGTTGATGTTCACATCCGTTGCCTCGGTCACCGACTCGACGAGACCGTACGCCTGTTCCGGCTCGCGCACCGTGCACGTCACCGTGATCTGTGCCTCCCAGCCGAGGAAGGTTTCGACCTCGTTGTGCCAACGGGTTCGACGATGAAGGTTGGAATGCTGGGCACCACGATCCCGTTCGGCGACCCCGCCATCGTCGAGCAGCTGGATGATCGCAGCCGTGATCCGTTTCGCACTCGCCAACGCAGCACGTGAGGTGGCTTCGACGGCGTTCGCATGGAAGCTGAGCGATGCAAAGTCTGGATCCGCCTCAGCGGTGCCGGTCCCCGTCACGTCGATGGTGGTCATTCCTCGACACTACTGGCCAGCGCCGTAGCCGAATAGCTCGACTCTCGGGCGAAGGCCACCAACGACTCCGGCTCGTTCCGAAATCCTTTGGAAGTCCCGTCCGGCCAACTGTTCTCGCAGGCCGGGTGGGCCGTCCGGCCCAGAAACCAGGCCGACGGACAGCGCCTTTGCCCTATCCGGAGCCCACCGTGACAAATAGCGTTGGCGCTATGGAACCCGACATGGACGAGCGCCTCGATCTCGGTCACTACATCGCCATCCTGCGACGCCGCTGGTTGTGGCTGCTGGCGCCGATCCTCATCGTCACCGGGCTCTCGGCTGCGCTCAACCTGAGTCAACCCGACACCTTCTCCAGTCGAGCCCGGGTCCTTCTTACCGCCAGCGACGCTGGACAGGTGCTCGAGGGTGGGGTTGTAAACCCCGGCATTGCGAACCGGGAACTCGAAAACGAGATCGCATTCGCCAACAGCGACGTCGTGAAGGCGCTCGTAGTCGAAGAACTTGGATCGTTTCCCGACGGGTTGCGGGTCAGCAGCACCGACAGCGCCGACGTCCTACAGTTCAGCGCCGCGGCACCTACCGCCGAATTGGCAGCCGAACGGGCCAACGTCTGGGCCAACGCCTTCGTGCAAGCCAAACAGGAACAAGCCATCGGCAGCACTCGTGATCTGATCGCAACCTTCCGAGGCAATCTCGACGAACTCGGCACAAATAGGGAAGAGCTCCGGAGCGATCTGAACCGGATCGAGGATGATCTTGCAGTTGCGACGGACCCGGCTCAAATCTCACAGCTCGAACGTGATCGGGATCGCGAAGAACGTCGGATCCAGTTCCAGATCGACCTCATCGATACCGAGGTCGCAGCCATCACACGTGGCATCACCGAACTCAGCATCAACGGCGAACTGATCGCAACCGGGAATATTCAGGTCACTCAGGTGGCGTCGGTTCCGCTGAACCGAACCAACTCCCCGCTCTACCAGAGTCTCATTCTCGGCATTTTCGCCGGCACGATGTTGGGCGTCGGAGCGGCGTTTCTGCGAAACAGCCTGGATCAGGCCATCAAGTCAAGCTCTGACATCAATGCCATGGGACTTCCGGTCCTCGGTTCCATCCCCCGTCCAGCCCGCGACGTACGCGAATCGATGGACCGAGTGCTTGCCGATCACCCCCATTCGCCTCAGGCGGAAGGAATTCTGGAGATCCGAGCCTCGTTGCAGTATCTGGCGATGAGCCAGGACCTCACCTCGATCCTTGTCACCAGCGCCAACGCCGGCGAAGGCAAGACCGTGACCACGGCAAACCTCGCGCTTTCGATGGCGTATCTGGATCAGGTCACGCTTGCGGCCGACGTCGACCTGCGCCGACCGCGTCTCCACGCCACCTTCGGGCACAACCGAACACCCGGCCTTGTCGACCACTTCCTGAGCGACATCCCCATGGAGGACCTCGTTCACCACGAGTCCGATCTCAGCCCTAACCTCTACTTCGTTGCGGCCGGCACCGCAACCGCTCGACCTGGTGACGTGCTCGCAACACAACAATTCCTCAACACTCTGATGACGCTTGAGAAGCAAGCAGACGTCGTCCTGATGGATGGTCCGCCGGTTCTTCCGGTGGCGGATCCACAGGCTCTCGCTCGTTCTGCCGATGCCGCTGTCCTCTGCGTTCGTGCCGGCAAAACCCGCAAGAACGACGTCAAGGCTGCAATCGACAAGCTCAACAAAGCTGGGGCCAACGTGGTCGGCGTCGTACTCACCGACGTACCGAAGGACCGTTCGTACCGTCAGTACGAGCAGGAGTTCAACTAGTGGTCTGTTGCGGAATTAGTTTGACGGTCAGGGCGACTCAGGGGCGTCGATGGCGAGGACGCAGGATTTCCGCCTCCTCGTAAGCGGAATCGGGAATTCGAGGACGAAGCAAGCGGCGTTCCTGGTCGTCCTGAACGTGTGAAATCATTTCTGCGACAGACCACTAGACACTCCCGTTGGCCTAGCCGGCGTGGTTCAACTCAGCGGAAACCTCAGCCAGCGCCTCGCGCCAGCTGCGCAGACGCACCCCGTATGTCTGGTAGATCTTGGATGAATCGAGTCGACTATTCGGCGGGCGTACCGCCTTGGTGGGAAACTCCGTCGTGGTCAATTTCTTGATCGTCGGCGATCGAGGCGGGTCCATGAGGGCAATCGACTCCGCAGCCAGATCCCACCAACTGGCATCGTCGGGCGCAGCCAAATGGAATACACCGGGCTCACCAGCACCCTGAGCAGCGATCTGAGTAATCGCAGCTGCGATGTCGGCGGCAGCGGTAGGGCATCCGAATTGATCGGCAACAACGCCGAGCTCGTCCCGTTCGGATGCCAGGCGTCGCATGGTGGCTACGAAGTTCGGCCGAAGGGCACCGTAGACCCAGGACGTCCGAAGAACGATCGATCGTGACGACTCCAGCGCAGCCAGCTCGCCGGCTCGTTTGGTCAGGCCGTAAACACCGGTGGGCGACGGGGCATCGTCCTCGGTGTACCAGCCATCTTTCAGCCCATCGAAGACGTAGTCGGTTGACACATGAATAAGGGTCGCCCCCAGGTCGTCGGCAATGGTCGCGAGGTGAGCAACACCCTTTACGTTGATCGCCATCGCCCGTTCCGGTTCGTCCTCGGCCCGGTCGACTGCCGTGTACGCAGCAGCGTTAACGATCACATCGGGCCGGAAGCCGGCGGCGGCCACGACATCGTCGAAGTTCGTGATGTCGAGCGCACCACGGACGGCCAACATGCGCTCGGTTTCGCCCCAATCAACACGACCGAGTTCCAGACCCAGTTGTCCTGCGGCGCCGGTGATCAAGACCCTCATGTGAACAGGCCTGCGAAGTCGCCGAAGCCGTCGAGCGTGGGGGCATTTTGGTCCTTCTCAGAGAGGACGGCATCCCCCGCTTCCACCGGCCATTCGATACCCAGCCCGGGATCATTCCAGAGGATCCCGCGATCTGCGTCGGGGTCGTAGTAGCCGGTCACCTTGTAGGAGATCATGCTGTCGGCTTCGAGCGTGCAGAATCCGTGGGCGAAGCCCACCGGAACCCACAGTTGGTTCCCGGTGGCCTGATCCAATCGCACCGCCACATGGTCTCCAAACGTTGCTGAGCCGTGGCGGATATCGACGGCCACATCGAGAATCGCACCCTTCGGGCACCGCACCAATTTTCCCTGTCCGGACCCTCCGATCTGAAAGTGGAGGCCGCGCACCGTACCGACCTGAGCTGACAAGCTTTCGTTGTCCTGCACAAAGACCTCATCGATACCGAGGTCCCGATATCGCTCCTGGTTGTACAGCTCGGCAAAGTAGCCCCGTTCGTCGCCGAAGCGCCTCGGCGTGAACTGAATAACGCCGTCAATGCTGTCCTGTCTCATAACCCAATCATGGCGGGACTAGGCGTTGATTCAGCGGACCGGGTCAGCACGACCGGTACGAGCGCGAGGGCTGCTCGGCCTAGTCAGCCATCGGCGATTCGCTCATGACGGTCCAGGAGCGGTTTCGTTATCGTTGTCGAACGATGAGCGGAACGTCAACGACGAAACGGGTGGCGTTCTTCCTCCCGTCTATGGACACCGGCGGCGCCGAACGGGTGACGCTGAATCTGCTCACGGCTCTTGCCGACGACCCATCGATCGAGTTGGACCTCGTGCTCGTCCACCGTCGGGGTGGATACCTCGACCAGGTTCCTCAGAACGTGAGGATCATCGACCTCGGCGCGGCTCGAATCATCGCCGGCGGATTGCCGCTGGCCCGATATCTACGCACCCACCAACCCGACGTTCTCTTGTCGGCCTTGGTTACCGCAAACATCGTGGCGGTCGGCGCCGCGGCCCTCGCCCGGTTCAAGGGACGCCTCGTCGTCGCAGAACACAACGACTTCGAAACGGCTCTGTCGAATGCAACCAACCGGCGAGCCAAGGTAGCGCCCGCTCTCATCCGTCGGACCTACCCGCGAGCCGATGCGGTCATCGCGGTGAGCAGGGGTGTTGCCAAGGGCTTAACCTCATCGGTCGGGCTGGCCAACAACCTCGTGACGGTCGTGCCGAACCCGGTGATCACACCCGACGTTCGGGCCAAGGTCAGCGAGGAACCCGACCACCCCTGGTTCACCGATGGTGGCGATCCGATCATTCTCGCGGTCGGCCGACTGCAACCGCAGAAGAACTTTCCACTCCTCCTTAAGGCAATGGCCGTGGTCAACCGGTCCATGCCGGCTCGGCTCGTCATCTTCGGCGAAGGCGACGAGCGGGAAGACCTCCAAACCCTGACCGCCAAACTCGGCCTGGAACACCGGGTCGACCTGGCCGGAGTGACCACGAACCCCTACGCCGCAATGCGTTGCGCTCACATGCTGGTGATGTCGTCCAAATACGAGGGCCTCCCCACTGTTTTGATCGAGGCCTTGTTTTGCGGCACAGCCGTGATTTCCACGGACTGTCCTTCCGGCCCCAACGAGATCCTGAAAAACGGAACGTATGGGACACTGGTGCCACTGGACGACGTCGACACTCTGGCCGAAGCCATCTGCACTCAGCTTGAGCAGGCCCGATCCGCCCAACCCGACGAATCCTGGTTGCCGTACACCCAGGACGTGGTACTCGAGCAGTATCGGCGCTTGCTCGGAGTCTGAGCGGTCCGGTCAGTGCTTGAAGAGGGCGTTCTTGACCATCTCGTGAATGCCCTGCTGGTGCACTTTGGCCTGATCCTCGCGGTATTTGAGGACGGTGCCCAACGTGGCCGCCACGGTGTCGTCGTCCAACTCCATCCGACCCAGAGCGGCGAGTGACAGGCTCCAGTCGATCGTCTCGGCGATTCCGGGCGGCTTGTACAACCCGAACCCCCGCATCGCTTCGGTCATCGCTGACACCTGACGCGCCAGCGAATCGCTCACACCGGGGGCCCGAAGTTTGACGATCTCCACCTCCCGCTCGAACGATGGATGTTCGACCCAGTGGTAGAGACACCGACGCTTCAACGCATCATGGACGTCGCGGGTTCGATTCGAGGTGAGGATCACGATCGGGGGACGGTCCGCCTTGATCGTGCCGATCTCGGGGATCGAGATCGAGTAGTCGCTGAGCGCTTCCAACAGGAACGCCTCGAACTCGTCGTCGGCCCGGTCGATCTCGTCGATCAGCAGTATCGGTCGTGGTCCCTCAATCGGGCTGAGAGCTTCGAGCAACGGCCGCCGAATGAGGAACCGCGGATCGTAGAGTTCGTTCTCGAGTTCTTCCACTCCGGCGTCGGTGGCCCTCCCGGTGGCTTCAGCGGTACGAAGGTGGAGAAGCTGACGGGCGTAGTCCCATTCGTACACGGCCTGACCAGCGTCGATTCCATCGTGGCATTGCAGGCGGATCAAGGGCCCACCGGTCCATCGACTCAGCACCTTGGCCACTTCGGTTTTACCAACGCCAGCCTCTCCCTCGAGAAACAGCGGTCGCTCCAACGCGAGTGCCAGAAATATGCTGGTCGCAAGGCCCGTGTCGGCAAGGTAGTCATGCGCCGCCAGCGCTTCCTCAACAGCCTCAACAGTGCCCGCATCAACCATTCCGACAGGGTAATAGCAGGTCGGGCAATGTTGCCCGGTCGGCCCCGAGAGGCATGGCGATATGGCGGCGCCACATGTACCTTCGGGACCGTAGACGTGAGTGGTGAGACGCTCACCGTGATTGTGGCGAGGACCCAAATGAAGAAGACTCTCGTGTCGGCCAGCATTGTGCTGGCCATGATTACTTCCGGGCTCGGCCCGGCTGCGGCAACCCAACCGGTCGACCCGGTACCGCTGTTGGCCAACCTGTATGAGATCGACTTCGAGGCCTATGACGGCGGCTCGGCAAGCGGCGTTGGCTACCTCGCATCGCCAACGTCTGCGAAGGGCCCAACACTTTCGGTCGAGGTGGCCGGTCTCGCGGCGAACACGATCTACAAGGTACGGTTCGGCGGTCCCGAGGACGACAATTCCAATCCGAGCCGTTGTTCTCAGAGCGCCAACCAGTTGGCCCCCTTCACCGCCGACAACAGCGAATTCCAGGACGAGAACGGCGCTTCGGTTCCGACTGGCGAAGAAGGCGTTCTCCGCTGGACCTACGCCGAGATGGCTGAATTCACCGGCGACCGTGTCGTCGAGGTAAACAACGGCGAGCCGGTCATCGTCATCACGACCACAGGCGGCACGATCGTGGCCTGCGGCGAATTGGGTGGCGTATCACAGGCGTTGCCCAATCCCACCAGCCGCACGTTTCCTGTCGCCCGGGTTGGTGGCGCCACCCCACAGAACATCAACGGCAGCGACATAACCGTCAGCGGCCAGGTCAACCTGACCGGTTCGCTCCTCGACTACGACTTCACCCTTCGGGGCGAGAGTCTGATCGACGCCAATGGCAGCCTGCAGAATCACATCATCATGCTCCGCTCGACGGCCAGCTGCGATGGCACCACGGAGAATGCTCTCCGGCAGACGGTGGCATCGTTCACGAACTTGAAGCGGTCCACTGCTCGGGCTCGAAGCATCGACGATTTGAACGATGTGTTCCCTCGTAGTCACCGTTCCGACGGCGACTCCCTGCAGGTCCGCGGATCGATGATCCTGCCCGGCATAGATCAAAACACCATCGGCAACTACGGAATCGTCGTCCTGGGTCTCGAGAGCGGATCTACCGCTCGCCCAACCGGCGAACTACAGCAACGTGAAATGACCCCGTCCGCCTGCCTCAACCTCGTCGACAAGGCGTCCGAGGT
>CALGOA010000120.1 GCA_937958015.1 uncultured Acidimicrobiales bacterium
GTGTCAGAGCCAATAAGGTCGGTGGCGTCGATAATCGGTGGCAGCTCTGAAGTCGTCTCAGTTGAAGCGACACGGGTCTCTTCGACAGAGTCGCCAGACGCCCCAGCGCTTTCGGAGACGCACGACGATATTGCAATCGCTGCCATCAGCATCGAGGCGGTGGGTAGTCTCATGATTGTTGGACGATCTGCAACGGATTTTGGTTCCTGCGCTAGCTACACGGGTTTCCTCAGTCGCATGGCGTGAACAGCGCAGGCGCTTGACTCCCGGCATCAATACCCGATAGGGACTGGCGAGAAGGACTCTCAGTGTGGCATCGCTCGTCGGACTGCTTACTGTCGGATGCTCCCATGACCCTGGGCAGGTCTCGGTCATAAAGTCGGTCGATCAGCAAGCCGAAGTGATTGCCGGTGGGGCAGGCATTCGGATCCTTGCGTGGAGCGAATCAGATCTTGGTAATGGCCCGGTGCGAGTCGCTTGGGTGCGGACTGGTGAACATGCACGTGAGCTGCAGACATTTCTGGCCGTCAATGGTGTGGATGTAGAAGCGAGAGAGGTTGTCCGCGTTGTCGTCGGTCGTGGGTCCACCGAGGATCGGCTTGAAGAACGTCATTAGCCTGTCCTACTTGTGCGGGTGCTTACCCCGTGCCTACCGAATGGCCCGGCGTCGGAATGTGGGACCCCGGGCCACTCACCGGGCGGGTGGTGGTCGCCCCCGGGGCCACACTGTCAACCGTAGATACCTCCGGTATTAGCAGTAGGGGCCTTGTGCCTGATCCTTCGCCGGAGCATTCACGCAACCAACGGGTTGTTGGTTGGGGCCGCAGGGAAGCCCAACGATCTCAACGTCGTCAGCCACAGGCTCATCCGGGCTTAATCGAAGATTGGGAGGGGCACCGGCCAGTTCGCCCGGCCGGTGCCCTGAGGTGGCCGTTGCGCCCACCACCTCTCAACCTTCCCTGTCGGCCCATAAGACCTCAGATGAAGGGGCTGCAACGTCGGCCCGGCGGAGCGGCGGCATCGCAGGGCCAACGTTGCACATCGGACGTTAGTAGCTCGCAATCCGAATACCTTCTGCGAGATCCTGTCAGCACCAAACTGAAGCTCGTGGCTTGTGCATACGACCACTGCGCTGGGACACGTCACGACAAGTTCAGGTCGACGAGATTGGATGCGAGCACACGAGCCTGAAGGTTCTGCTCGGCGGGCGGAAGGAAGTCATGAAGCTCAATGCACTGATTCGACGTCAGTTGTGGGCCTACCTGTTCTTTCTCGGGGTGGTGCTGCCGTTGCTGCTGTGGGCCGTATTCGATGCTCCTCTGGTGGTCGTGCTCATTTGGTCTCCACTTGCCGCATTCCTTTTTGATGGCAGAGAAGCCATAGAAGTCCGGTACGTCGAGTGATGACGGTGACGGCGTAGGTGGGCCGGGCTGAGGCTCTCCGACACCGATCGGTCGCATGTCGGATCGGTGTCTTCGATTCTTTTGAAACCGTTGTGTCGATTGTCCCGGCTCTCGGGGGAACAGCGCGGCGTGCGGGCGGAAAATCGCGTACCGGGGGCCCGAGAACCGAGACAACCGAATTGTGTTTCATCATTGTTCGGTCCACGGCACGTCCGCTATTGGACATTGGTCCTACGACCAGTCGTGTTACTTGCTGTTCGCGTCCAGATTGTCCCGGGCCCACAATGCGGCCTGGGTTCGGTCGGCTACGCCCAGCTGGGCAAACACCTTCGTCAGGTGGGCCTTCACGGTCTTGTCGCTGATACCGAGCTGTCGGGCGATCTGTTTGTTGGCGAGACCCTCGGATACCAGTTGGAGAACCTCGGTTTCTCGTTCGGTAAGCGTCGGCGTCGGGGTCCGCACTCGTTTGTCCAGCAGCGTTCGAGCGGCCCGGGGATCCAACGGTGACTCGCCTTCGGCTGCAGCCCGGACCCCTTCCACCAGCACTTTTGGGTCCGAATCCTTCATCAGGTAGCCAACAGCGCCCGCATCGAGAGCATCGATGACCACCGACCGCTCCCGGGAGGCGGTGAGCATGACCACCGATGCGCCAGCGCGGGCCGCACAGATCTGTCGTGTTGCCTCAACGCCGCCCACCCCGGGCATCGAAAGATCCATGAGGATCACGTCCGGTTCAAGTTCCCGGTCCAGTCGGATCGCTTCCTCGCCCCGGCCCGCTACGCCGGTCACCACGATGTCGCCGGTCTGTTCCAACAGTCGCTTGAGCCCCGAGCGAACCAGATTGTGGTCATCGACGAGCAATACCCTGATCATGCGGGCACCATCAGGTCGACGACGGTGCCCTGACCGGGTCGGGAGTCGACGAGGAAGGAGGCGCCAGCGTCAGCGGTGAGGTCGGTTAAGAGACGCAGCCCCATATGGCCGTTCTCGCGGCGCTCGCTCTCGGCGAAGCCCCGGCCGTCATCGGTCACCAACACGGAGGTTCCAGTGGAGGTTGCGGTGATGTCGACCGTGATTTTCGAAGCCTCAGCGTGGCGCAGCACGTTTCGAATCGCCTCCTGCACGACTCGGTAGATGAGCATCACGGTCACGGCTTCTTTATCCGGGTCGCCCGCGATCGAGAGTTCGGTCTCGATGCCGGCCATCGTGGCCGGGGCCAACAGGTCCAGCAGGGCTGCCTCGAGTCCATGTTCGAGAAGATTGGGCGGATAGATGTCGACCAGCAACGATCGGAGGGACTGGAGACTGCGTCGGGTACCCGTCGCCGCCACATGGAGATCCTCGGCTAGGCGCGGTTCGGTAAGCTCGGCCGAGTGTGCAGCGGCAGCGACGGCAAACGAAGTGCCGACGAGGTCCTGAATTACACCATCGTGGAGGTCGGCTGCGATCCGGCGGCGCTCGATCTCGGAGGAGTCGATCGCTCGTTGGAGAAGCCGCTCTCGTTCGGCCTGGGCCCGTCGCATGCGACGATTGAGGCCCCACGCCAGTGCGAGATGCATCGCCTCCATCAACACGACTGCACCCACGATGATCGGTACGAACTCGGATCGAATCCGCTCGGAGGAATCGCTGATCACCGACATTGCGAAATACGCCTCGTAGAGGAGAGGGTCGCCGTCTGGTCCATCGATGGGGAAGTAGACCTCCAGCAACTGGCCGGCTGACGCCTCGAATCGATTCTCGGGGCCACTAAGAGAACTTATTTCGGTTACGACTTCGCCGGTCCGGAGTGATGCGTTCTTCTCGTCGTCGAGTTCGTAGATTTCGCCGATCAACTCCGGCTCGTCGGAGTAGACAATCCTGCCGAATTTGTCCCAGACCTTTACCCGCACCGTCTTGTCATCGAGAACGCGCGAGAACATGATCCTGTCCATGGCTCCAACCGCCTCGGGGTCACCGGCCAGAAGTGCCGAGGACAGGTTCGGTTCGACCACCGTCCTCGCCACGACCTGGGTCAGGTTGCGTACCTCGGAGATCGCCTCGTTTTCGCCCGACCGTTGCGAGGCCAGCAGGCTGGCACCGCCGATAGCGATCATGCCGATCAGCCCTGCGACCGCGAACATCCGAAATGGCGTCAGCTTCAGGAACCGGTCCATCGCCCGACGTAGTCGCGCATGCATATATCCACCTTCGCCAAACTCCGCCTTCCAGGCAGGCTAGGCGCTTTCCAAATCCGGTCGAAAGTTCAACAGCTAGGGAATATCACTCAGAGCGTTCATTCGGACGTGCACGGTCCTCGTCGTGCCGATCAAGCGGTACGAAACGGATCGAGAAATCGAGCGACGTTGGTTCCGATCGCATCGACGGCGTATCCACCCTCCTGGATGATCACCGTCGGAAGGTCTGCTGCAGCGATTCGCCCCGCGATAGTGGCGTAGTCGTCACCCCGGATGACGAAGGTTCCAAGCGGGTCGTCGACGTATGTATCGACCCCCAACGCCACGACCAGAGCATCGGCGCCGGATGCCTTGATCCGGTCGAGTGCCGTGGTGAGGGCGTTCAGCCACCGATCGAGCTCGCAGGCCCGTGGTAACGGAATGTTGAGGTTCCAGCCGTCGCCCTTGCCGTCTCCGGTTTCGCTCGCATGGCCGGCAAACCACGGAAACTCAAACGTCGGATCGGCATGAATCGAAACCGTCAGG
>CALGOA010000121.1 GCA_937958015.1 uncultured Acidimicrobiales bacterium
AGCACCCTCAATTTCGAACGAATCGCCCACATCCAGGACGACATCAACATCGTGCAGGGAGACCTCGCAGATGAGAACAGCCTCAACGACGTGCTGCGCAAAGCGAAGCCCGATGAGCTCTACAACCTGGCCGCCCAGTCCTTCGTCCAGACCTCTTGGCAGCAGCCCGAACTGACCGGCCAGACCACGGCTATTGGTGTCACGCGTGTGCTCAACGCGGTGCGAACCGTGAACCCCGACATCCGCTTCTATCAGGCCAGCTCGTCCGAGATGTTCGGCAAGGTCCAGACCGTCCCCCAGAACGAACAAACCCCGTTCTGGCCGCGCTCGCCTTATGGCGTCGCCAAGGTCTACGGCCACTGGATCACGGTCAATTATCGCGAGTCCTACGACATGCATGCCAGCAGCGGCATCCTGTTCAACCACGAGTCCCCCCGCCGTGGCCTCGAGTTCGTAACGCGCAAGATCACCCACCACGTGGCGCAGATCAAACACGGCCTGAAGAACGAGCTTCGTCTCGGCGATCTCCACCCCGAGCGTGACTGGGGATTCGCCGGCGACTACGTCGAAGCGATGTGGCTAATGCTCCAGCAGGACCAGCCCGACGACTACGTGATCTCGACCAACGAGACCCACAGCGTGCAGGAGTTCTGCGAACTCGCATTCGGACACGTCGGCCTCAATTGGCAGGATCACGTCGTCCAGGACGAACGTTTCATGCGCCCCGCCGAGGTCGATCTTCTGATCGGCGACTCCACCAAGGCCGAGAAGGTCCTTGGCTGGGAGCGCAAGGTGTCGTTCCCCCAGCTCGTCCACATGATGGTCGAGAGCGACATGGAACTGGTCGAGTGGGAAATGAAACACCCCGCTCGTTAACGAAACCGCTGACGAATGCCCCGGCCACCACGGCCGGGGCATTCGTCGTTTTGTGACTCTGCCGGTAGCCGACGCCATCGGGCGATTGATTCTGGGTCCCAGTCCTTCGACGCACCGAGATTGACGATCGGCGCTCTCACGACCCTGAGATTGACGATCGATGGCTATGGGCCAGCGATCGTCACTGTCGGTGGAAAGAACCAGCCGATCGCATCGCGATTCGTCTATTTACGTCTATATACTCTTGGCGATGGGTGGGTCGGCACGGTCAAAGAGTGATCGAGCACATCGATGGCGGCTCCTCCTGAACCTAGGTCAGCGAACATATGGCTACCTGACCCTGGATGATCTCCTGCACCTCGGATTCACTCGGAACGAGTTGGCTCATCTCGTCCAGGTGGGCCAACTTGAGGCTTCCAATCGCGGTCTCTACCGGGTGCCTTCCTTCTCCACGGACTGGCGTTCAAAACTTCATCGGCAAGCCTCCGGCACATCGGCGGTGGTGAGCCACTTGAGTGCGGCGATGGTCATCGGATTGGCGAGACCGAGCGACATCACGCCCGGTTATGGCGAACTCACCGTTGGACGGCAGATGCGGAAGCGCCTCGACGAGGTCCGGCTCTATCGCGACCCGAACTTCGCCGAACTTGCGACGGACTGTCGGGACGGACTGCAGGTCACCCGGATCGACCGGACGCTGCTCGACATCGGCGCCAATCATGACCTGTCCCTCTTTCGGATGTGCTTCAACGGCGCAATCCGGCAGCGATTGATCACACATGCAGCCTTCGTCGAGGCAGCCGGGAACGACAAACGACGACGGGGTCGGCGTCAACTCGAACAGGCAGTGGCCGCTGTCGATGGCGAAGTCGTGACACCGTCGGACTGGAGTCAGCTGGCCACCGAACGGCTGGTTGCGGCCGGACTGCCGCGGCCTCAGCTGGAGACGCTCCTTTGCGATCGAGCCGGCAGAACGATCGGGCGGGTGGACATGTACTGGCCCGAGTTCGCCGTCGTCGTGGAGTTGGACGGCCGAGCATTCCACCTCAACCCACGGTCGTTCGAGTCGGACCGCCAACGAGACGCTCGCCTGGCGGGAGTTGGAATCACGGTGCTTCGGTTCACCTGGAGCCAGTACCAAGATGGCGACTACTTCGAACGAACGATCGCCGATGTCCTGCAACACCGAGATTGACGATCGGCGCCCGCAAACCCCCGAGATTAACGATCGACGGTCATGGGCCATCGATCGTCATTGTCGGTGGACGAAACCAGCCGATCGTCAATCTCAGTGTGGGTGAACGACGGCCGTTACAGGCCGTAGACGTCTCCGTCGGGGAAGAAGGCGGCCCAGGCGAACCAGAACTCGTTGCGGTGACCCACGGCGGGAAGTTGGGTTCCGGCCAGATCACCATCGGTAGCTCGGCCAAAGAGATCCCAGGTGCTGCCCGTCTCGTCGTCGACGTAGGTTCCCGGCACAGGCCCCGCGCTGAACGTCAGCTCGGTTCCATCCTCCAGGACCCGTTGGTGTGCGACGGCGGAGCCGATCGCTCGACTGTCGGCGATCGAGGCCCGGTCCAGCGCATCGGTTGTTCCCGGTGCCCACCAAACAACGATCGGGGTCGTTCCGGCGGTGTCGTTGATCACGACCTCTTCCGACAGCAAGGAGAACGGGAAGCTCTTGTCTCCGTCTTCAGTGATGACACCGACGACCCTCTCCAACGCAGGAAACCGCTCGTCCAGTTCACCATCGAAGAGGAAGGGGCTGACGCTGCTGCTGTAGCTGGTGTACGGATTGGCTCCGTAGCCGATGTTGAAACCGGTGTTCTGGGAAAGGCTCCAGCCGTCGGGGAACCCTTCGGCGAACTGCCCGAAGCTTACGATCTGGGTGCTGATCAGATCGAGCTGCGTACCGGCGAATCGACCGGCGATACCTTCGCCGGTGATCTGCTGCCAGAGACTGGTCGAGGCGTCATCCCACATCACCATGTCGCTGTTGCGGAGCAGTCCCGACACGCCCAGGCGAATCACCTCGCCGTCCACCCGGCGGTCGAAGGCGAGGGCGGTGTTGCACAACGGGCAGTAGGTCACCGCCACAGGAACGTCATCGAAGCGGTCGTTCACGATCTCGTGCCGGGTCATGATCGACAGCGGATAGAAACGCGCCTCCCCGTTCAGCTGCACGAGCGCACCGGGCTCGTTCGGGTTGAGCCATTGAGCAGCGGCGCTGGGTCGTTCGAACTCTGGTTCGTCGATCGGGGGGATCGAATCCCGGGGATCGGCTCGAGGGATGCCGGCCAACATTTCGGAAAGGTCGATCGTTGTTCGGGACCAGTCGGTCTCCCAGATCCGCACCAGCGGTTCGACCCGCTCGCTGAGATCGGTGATCGCTCCGGGCATGACGTCGGCTTCGTTCTCACCCGACGTGGCTCCGCCGGTCAGATCGAACGGGGAATCGCTCTCCATCGGGCGGATCGTTTCGGTATCGACCGGTACGGCCTCACCGCTATCGCCGGATCCCGAGTCGGCCGACGCAGCATCGGCGGCAGGTGATGCTGATTCGCCGGCCGACCCGGAAGAACACGCGGCCGAAATCAAGCCGAGAGCGAGGAGGGAGAGCGCGAGGCGGGACTTCGACATGTCTTAGCTAACCGATAGTCGGATCGGCTCCATTCCCGAGTCGGGCAGACCGTTGACGAAATCGCCGTTAGCTTCAACGTGTGAGGAATGAGCGGGTTGTTGTGGTGAGTGGCGGGGTCGGCGCAGCGCGCCTGCTCAGGGGATTTCATCGGTCGGTCGACGAGCTGACCGCAATCGCAAACGTGGGCGACGACATGACGTTGCATGGACTGCAGATTTCACCCGACCTCGACACCATCGTTTACACCCTGGCCGACGCGGTCAGCTCCGAACGGGGTTGGGGTCTTGAGGGTGAAACCTGGAAGGCGATGGAGATGGTCACGCGATACGGCGGCGAGGATTGGTTCAGCTTGGGCGATCGCGATCTCGGCACCCACCTCTTTCGCACGCAACGACTCAGCGAGGGTGCAACTCTGGCCGAGGCTACCGCCGAGATCGTTCGAGGCTGGGACCTCCACCTTCGACTGCTTCCGGTCTCCAACGACCGGCTGCGCACCATGGTCACGATCGATCAAGAAGGAGCCCGTTCTGAAATCTCCTTCCAGGAGTACTTCGTGGGACGCCAACATGATGTGGATGTAACCGCAGTGCGGTTCGACGGGGCGTCCAGCGCTCGGCCTGCGCCCGGTGTCCTGGATGCGATCACCGCGGCTGATCGTGTCGTCGTTGCGCCGTCGAATCCACTGGTCAGCATCGACCCCGTGTTGAGCGTCGCCGGGGTTCGTTCGACACTGGCAGCTCGACGCGAGTCGGTCGTTGGCGTTTCGCCGATAATCGCAGGTGCGGCATTGAAGGGTCCGGCGGCCCGTCTGATGACCGAGATGGGGCTGGAGTGTTCTGCGGTCGGCGTCGCTCGCTACTACGCAGACTTCTGCGGCACGATGGTCATCGATACGGTCGATGCTGCGCTCGCGGCCGATATCGAAGCGCTCGGCGTCCGGTGCATCGTGACCGACACCATCATGAGCGAGCCCGGAGTGCTCGATTCGCTGTGCGAGACGCTGCTGCACTGATCGTTCGATCCCAATCGCCACCCGCTCGCCCGCATTCTGTCGTCGGGCGAACACAATTGGCTCATCTGGCGTTCCGCGAGCACACAGAATGTGCCGGTGTGACGATTTTTGGGTTAACGGAAGAGGTCGCCGTCGTAGCTTCGGACCACGTCGTCAACCACTGAGCCGGGCCCAAACCACGCCGGGTCAACACCACGAACCACCGCTACCGCAACACCGGTGCTCTTGCCCCGAATCAATTCGGCGGCTCCGGCCAGTTCGTCGACGATGCACACCTCGGTCACGTGCATGATCCTCCCGAGAGCGTCCGGCTTACCCCGCAGGTCGAGGATCGGCAGAATCCCCGCGCACCCGAGGGCGATGTCGGTGACACCGCGACGCCACGGTCGCCCAAAGGTGTCGGCCACGATGACGGCTACATCGACTCCGAGTCGATGAATTAAGACATCGCGAATGCGACGAGCCGAACGATCCGAATCCTCGGGCAACAACGCGGCGATGTCCGGCTCGACGTTGCTTCGATCGATTCCGGCGTTGGCACACACGTAGCCATGTTTGGTTTCGGTAATGATCAGGTCACCCCGGCGACGAAGGACGCGCTTCGCTTCGGCGAGGACCAGTGGCTTGTGGCTCAGCGGATCGTCGGGGTCGACGGTCACCAGTCGGTCCTCGGCCTTGCTCACCACCTTTTGGCTGACGACCAGAACGTCGCCGTCCTGCAGCGGGTACTCCGCTGCGCATGCATCGTGAATCATTCCCGCCAGATCGTCGCCGGGACGAATCTCGGGCACACCTTCGATCGCTGCGATCTCCAAAGTTCGAACCACAAGCCTGACCGTACTCTCGAACAAACGGGTCAGCGCCGTTCCGATCGTCGGTATCGTTTGGACCTCATGAAGACCGTCGAAGACATCGCAGCCGCCCGCACCGAACTCGAAGCCACAATGCCGGGCTACGTCACGCCCGCCGCCTATGCCATTGGTGTTGCCACCATCGGTCCGAGCGGGGCCGTATTGGACGTCACCTATCCCCACGTCAACGCCGGCGGACACGGCTTCACGGCGTCGGTTGTCGCCAAGACCACCGGCTATACGTCCGGAACCGCCACGTTCCGGATCACCCCGGCCGACCTCGACGAGATCATGGGCGCAGTCGCCGAAGCCGCCAAGGTAGACATTCCCCACCCCAACCTGGCGTCATGGCAGGCCCTAGCCGAGATCGTAAGTGCCCCGGCCCACGGCGGCACCCGCCAACTCGTGGCGGCGTTCATCGGAGATCTCAGCGACGATCCGATCGACGCCATCGACGCCTATCTACGCCTTCACATGCTCAGCCTGCGTGCGGTCGCACCCCATGGCGTCAACGTCAACGGCATCTTCGGGGCGCTCACCAACTGCGTGTGGACCAACCTCGGACCCTTCGAGGTCGACAACTTTGAGATCACGCGGGCCAAACTCACCGCTCGGGGGCACCGGGTCGAAGTTCGCCTGGTCGACAAGTTCCCTGCCATGCTCGACTACGTGGTGCCTTCTGGTGTGCGAATCGCCGATGGCAACCGGGTCCGGTTGGGTGCCCATCTGGCGGCGGGGACCACCGTGATGCACGAGGGATTCTGCAACTTCAACGCCGGAACGCTCGGAGCCTCCATGGTGGAGGGTCGGATATCGGCCGGTGTAGTGGTCGACGACGGCTCCGATATCGGCGGCGGCGCTTCGATCATGGGGACACTCTCGGGCGGCGGGTCCGAAACCATCAGCATCGGGAAGAACTGCCTCCTCGGAGCCAACAGCGGCTTGGGCATCTCGCTGGGCGACGACTGCATCGTCGAGGCGGGGCTCTACCTCACCGCCGGTTCCATGGTCTCCATGCCCGACGGCACCACGGCCAAGGCCCGCGACCTGTCGGGCGCGAACGGTCTCCTGTTCCGACGGAACTCCACCAGCGGCGTCGTGGAGGCCCGGGCTCGGACCGATGCCGCATCCTGGCAGGGCCTGAACGAGGCACTGCACGCCAACTAACCCCCACGTCTCCACGCGGACCAGTGACCGCCGGGACACACAAGTAACGTCAGGGGATGCAGTACGACCTGATCCTCTTCGGCGCCACAAGTTTCGTGGGGCAGATAACGACCGCAAACCTCGTCGAGCGACTCGGCACCGACGGTGACGTGCGATGGGCGATCGCCGGCCGAAACGCCGACAAATTGCATCGGGTGGCTGAGGAAACCGGCGCGGACGTGCCCCGCCTCGTAGTGGACGCCGCCGACGAGGAGGGCGTGCGCAAGATGGTGGAGGCCACGGGGCTGGTTGTCTCGACGGTGGGCCCCTATGCCACCTACGGCTCGGGCGTCGTCGCCGCATGTGCGCAGTCCGGTACCGACTACTGCGACCTGACCGGGGAACCGCAATGGATGGCCCGAATGATCGATGTCCACCATGCCGACGCGGTCGAGTCAGGCGCTCGAATCGTCCACGCCTGCGGGTTCGATTCCATTCCTTCAGACCTCGGCGTTTGGTTCACCCAGTCCCTGTCTCAGCAGCGGTACCAACAACCGGCAACCCGGGTGGAACTGATCGTCAAGGCAATGAAGGGTGGCGCCAGCGGCGGCACGATCGCCAGCATGATGACGATGCAGGAGGAGATGGCCTCGGATCCCTCGATCCGCAAGGTTCTCAGCAATCCGTATGCGCTTGCTCCCGACGGTGACCGAACCGGCGTACGTCAGCCCAGCTTGAGCGGTCTGCGACATCATGACGACGAGGACGTCTGGTTGGCGCCGTTCGTGATGGCGGCCACCAACACCAAGGTGGTGCACCGCTCCCACGCTCTGCTCGGCAAGCCGTGGGGCGAGTTCCGCTATAGCGAGGAAATGGCGACCGGTGACGGTCCCATCGGCGCCGCAAAGGCGGGAGCGATGATGGCCGGTCTCGGCGGGTTCGTCGGGTTGTCAGCGATCGGGCCCGCCCGGTCACTTCTGAACAAATACGTTCTCCCCTCCCCTGGCGAGGGTCCAACCCCTCAACAACAGATGGACGGCTA
>CALGOA010000122.1 GCA_937958015.1 uncultured Acidimicrobiales bacterium
TGAGACCAAGATCGTCTCCGCTCACCGAACACCGGATCGGCTCTGGGACTTCGGGAAGTCCGCGGCGGAACGAGGCCTCAAGGTCATCATCGCGGGCGCTGGTGGCGCCGCCCACCTGCCGGGAATGATGGCGTCGAAGACACGGGTGCCGGTCGTCGGGGTCCCGGTTCAGACCAAAGCCCTGTCGGGTGTCGACAGCCTCTATTCCATCGTGCAGATGCCGCGTGGATTTCCCGTTGCAACCATGGCGATCGGTGCCGCGGGCGCAGCCAACGCCGGCCTGATGGCCGCCGCGATCCTTGCCACCGGTGATCCGGACCTCGCCGACCGTCTCGACCAGTGGCGCTCGGCGCTGTCGGCATCGATCCCCGAGGAACCAACCGATGACTGAACGCCTGGCCCCGGGATCCGTCATCGGAATCCTCGGCGGGGGGCAACTGGGGCGGATGTTGTCCGTCGCCGCATCGCGACTCGGGCTGCGAACCCACATCTTCGAACCGGGCCCCAACCCACCGGCCGGCCACGTCGCCGACCGTGTTACGACGGCGAGCTACGACGACGGTGACGCGCTGGCGGCCTTCGCGGCAGCGGTCGACGTGATCACGTTCGAGTTTGAGAACGTCCCGAGCGGGGCGCTGGATGCCCTTGAATCGACGGCTCCCATTCGACCCAATCGCGAGTCGCTTCGTATCAGTCAGGATCGGATCACCGAGAAGGACTTTCTCGTACGTCTCGAACTCGATGTTGCGCCCTACGCCGCAGTTGACGACGAGGCGACGATGAGCGAGGCTCTCAAGCGGATCGGAACCCCCGCAATCCTGAAGACCCGCCGGTTCGGCTACGACGGCAAGGGTCAGACAACTCTCGGTGAACCTCAGCAGGCCGCCGCCGCACTCGACACGGTGAACCGAGCGCCGTCGGTCCTGGAAGGTTTTGTCGAGTTCTCCGCCGAGATCTCGGTCATCGCCGCTCGCAGTGCGTCGGGGAACGTCGTCTGTTTCGACCCGGGGGAAAACGTCCACCGCAACGGCATTCTTCGAACCACCTCGGTTCCCGCTCGGATCACCTCGGAGGTGAGAGAACAAGCGCTCCAGATCGCCGAGATCATCCTGATCGGGCTCGACTACATCGGCGTACTGGGCGTCGAACTGTTCGTCACCCCGGGCGGACTCGTCGTCAACGAGATCGCTCCGAGGGTGCACAACTCGGGCCACTGGACCCAGGACGGCTGCGTGGTCGACCAGTTCGAACAACACATTCGCGCGATCGCCGGCTGGCCGTTGGGAGACGGTCGACGCCACGCCGATGTGGTCATGGAGAACCTCATCGGCGACGACATGGACCGCGTTTGGTCGCTGGCGGCGGATCCTTCGGTGGCCCTGCACCTGTACGGCAAATCCGAGGTGAAACCGGGCCGCAAGATGGCGCACGTCAACCGGCGGATCGGCCACTCTGAGCGCTAACGCAACAACGGATTCGAGCCGTTCGGGATGGTTTGTGCTCAACCCGTTTAGACCCTGAACCACGTGATTACACTGCTGGCGTGGGTGCAGTCAGAACGTTGGAACGGATCTCTTTCGAGTTGCCCGGTCACGTTGAGGGCAAGGTCCGGCACTCGTGGAAACTCCCTGATCAGAAGCGTTTGCTGGTCACGACCGACCGCCTCAGTGCCTTCGATCGCGTGTTGGGTCTGGTGCAAAACAAGGGTCAGGTTCTGAATCAGTTGGCTGCGTGGTGGTTCGAACGGACCGCCGACATCGTTCCCAACCACGTCATCGCCGTTCCCGACCCCAATGCACTGATCGCCGTCGACGCCACGCCGCTGCCGGTCGAGGTGATCGTGCGGGCCCGTCTCACCGGATCGACCGACACCGCCGTCCTGCCGCGGTACAAGGCAGGGGAGCGGCTGTTGTACGGCTATCACCTTCCCGACGGCATCGAAGATCACGGCGCGCTTCCGGAACCGTTGATCACCCCCACCACCAAGGCGGAAAAGGGCGGCCACGATCGACCGACCACCGTCGACGAGGTGGCGTCGTCTGGTGTCATCGATCCCGGAATGTGGACCGAGATCCAGAAGGTCGCTCTCGAGCTCTTTCGGCGCGGGACCGAGATTGCGGCAGGCGCCGGGTTCGTTCTCGCCGACACCAAATACGAGTTCGGTCTCGCCCCCGACGGGTCGCTGGTCATCATCGACGAGATGCATACCCCCGACAGCAGCCGGTTCTGGGCTGCGGATTCGCTCGAGGAGCGACTGGTCAACGGGCTCGGCCCCGAAGCGTTCGACAAGGAGCCGATTCGTCTCGCCATGGCGGCGGTCGGTTACCGAGGTGAAGGAACCATTCCATCGCTACCCGATGAAGTTTGGGCCACCGCCTCGGCTCGGTATGTCGAACTGTACGAACGCATCACCGGATTGGCGTTCATCCCCGGCGCGCAACCAGCCGACGAACGAATTCGCTCCAACCTCGCCGGCTGGCTCGATGCCGACGCAGTCCCTGTCTCCGCTTAATTTCCACCTGATCCCCCGCACCCGAAACCGTTTCCCGAGGCCTTCACCTATGTTCGATTCCGACCATCCCAAGGAGGAGTGCGGCGTGCTCGGCGTATCCCTCCCCGGCGGCGACGCCGCCCGTGCCGCCTTCTTCGGACTTCACGCCCTCCAACATCGAGGCCAAGAGGCCGCTGGCATCGCCGTAAGCGACGGCCGTGCCGTTCGGGTTCACAAGGCCCAGGGTCTGGTCAGCTCGGTCTTTGGCCCAGGTGTCCTCGACCCGCTGGTGGGATCCATGGCGATCGGCCACACCCGCTACTCCACCACCGGCGGCAGCAACGAGCGAAATGTGCAACCCTTCCTCGTGGAGACCCTGCACGGGCCACTCGGGGTGGCGCACAACGGCAACATCACCAACGCCGATCGACTGCGGGACGGACTTCTCTCCCGTGGCGCCGGGCTGATGAGTTCCTCCGATACCGAGGTCATCAGCCTGATGCTGGCTCAGGCCGAAGGGTCCACTTGGGAGGAGCGGCTCGCCAACACCATTCCGAAATGGGAAGGCGCCTTTTCGTTGGCCCTGATCGCCGGCACAAAGGTGGTCGCCTGTCGGGATCCGTGGGGTTTCCGCCCCCTGAGCGTCGGCAAACTCCCGACCGGAGGTCACGTCGTCGCATCCGAGACCGGAGCGTTGCGGACCCTGGGTTGTGAGAAGATCCGAGAGATCGATCCCGGCGAGGTGATCGTGATGCAGGGCCCGCTGATGAAGAGTTTCCAGGCGGTCCCGCGCAAGGCTCGTCAAGCCCGCTGCACCTTTGAACACATCTACTTCTCCCGCCCCGATGCGGTCTGGGATGGCAAGAGCGTGCACGGTGTCCGTCAGCGGCTCGGCGAGGAACTAGCCCGCGAACATCCGGTCGAGGCCGACGTCGTCATCCCGGTTCCGGACAGTTCGATGCCAGCCGCCATCGGGTATGCGGCGGTCTCGGGCATCACCTACAACGAAGGTTTCGTCAAGAATCGTTACATCGGTCGCACATTCATCGAACCCACCGATGAACTCCGCCAACAGGGTGTAGCGCTGAAGTTCATGACCCTGGAGGAGAACCTCTACGGCAAGCGGGTCGTGATGGTCGACGACTCGATCGTGCGAGGAACCACCAGCGGACCGCTCGTCCGGCTCGTTCGTGAGGCGGGTGCCACCGAGGTCCACGTGCGGATCACCTGCCCGCCCATCGCCCACCCGTGCTTCTTCGGCGTCGACATGGGCTCCTATGACCAGCTCATCGGCCATCAACTGGGCGTTCCCGAAATCGCAGCCCATATTGGGGCCGATTCGTTGGGATTCATCAGCGTCGACAAGATGATGACCGCCATCGGTCCCCGGCAGTCCGACGCTCCGGAGGAAGAGGGCCATGGGTATTGCAACGCATGCTTCACCGGCGACTATCCCGTTCCAGTGCAGTTGAGCATGTCCAGCACCAAGCAGCGTTTCGACGGAGTCCTCGGGTGAGCGACTCGCCCTCGAATCTCCCCGAGCCGGTCGTCGGGACGGATCTCGAGCTCGAGACGGCGATCCCTCCCACCACGGTCGTGCCCGGTTCCGCCCCTCCCGACACCGTCATCGAGACCGAACCGGAACGGTCTTCGACGGACCTCCCGCTCTCAAGTGACGGCTTGGGCCTCATCGACGTGTTGTTGATCGGGTCGGGCGGTCGTGAACACGCCCTCGCCAATGCGATCGCCGAGTCACCACGGCTACGGGACCTGCACGTGGCTCCGGGCAACCCCGGAACCCGCGCCTACAACGTCGAACTTGCCGTCGATGATTTCAATGAGGTCGTTGCGTACTGCTCCGAGCAGGCCATCGACCTCGTGATCGTCGGCCCCGAGCAGCCCCTCGTCGATGGATTGGCCGATCATCTGGTCCAACACGGCATCAACTGCTTTGGCCCCTCTGCTGCCGCCGCGCAGCTGGAAGGAAGCAAGAGTTTCGCCCGTCAGTTCGCCGATCGTCACGGCATCCCCGGTCCGGTGAACAAGACCTTCACCCATGCCAAGGACGCCCTTCTGTGGCTGAGTCAGCAGGACTTCGAAGTGGTCGTGAAGGCCGATGGCCTCGCCGGCGGCAAAGGCGTCATCGTGCCATCCGATCGCATCGAGGCCGAGTCGGCGATTCTCGACTTCCTCACCAACGGAGCCCTCGGCGAGAGCGGTCGCACCATCGTTCTCGAAGAGAAGATCAGCGGCGAGGAACTGAGCCTGTTCGGGATCTGCTCGGCCAGCCAGATCGACCCGCTCGGTGGCCTCACCGCTCAGGACCACAAACGCGTCGGTGAAGGTGATACCGGTCCCAACACCGGGGGCATGGGCGCATTTGCGCCGGTCCCGGAACTGGATCCCCTGGTCGTTGAGGGTCTGGTGAACACCTTTCTGTTGCCCGTCCAACAGGGAATGGTGCAGGAGGGAACGCCCTACATCGGCGTCGTCTACGCCGGCATCATGCTGACCGAGAAGGGTCCCCGGCTGATCGAGTACAACTGCCGGTTCGGTGATCCTGAGGCGCAGGTGCTGTTGCCATTGCTCGACGGCGATGTTCTCGCCGTGATGTATGCAGCAGCTACTTCCCAACCGTGGACGCCGCTCAAAGCTCGCCCGAATACCACCGCCTCCACCGTGGTCGTCTGCGCGGACGGCTACCCCTCGGCCCCCAGAGCCGGGGTGGCCATCCCCGCCGCGATCGCCCCGGAAGGTTCCCGGCTGCTCCATGCCGGAACCCGCGAGGTCGACGGCGCTCTCGTCAGCTCCGGCGGACGAGTGATCAATGCGGTCGGGGTTGGATCCGACCTCGCTCAGGCGCTCGAGCGAAGTTATTCGATCGTCGACCAACTCATCGGAGATGGTCTCTTTGCCCGTCAGGACATCGGTTGGCGTTACGTCGACCGGACCTCGAATCCCCAAGCCCCGAATCAGGAAGATTCTTCTGTGACCACCATTTCTGGAGAGAACGACGCGTATGCATCGGCCGGGGTGTCCCTGGCCGCCGGTGCGGCCACGACGAAACGCATCTCAGCTGCGGTCAAGAGCACCCACGATGACCGCGTGATCGCCGGTCACGGATCCTTCGGCGGGGTTTTTGCTGCCACACAACTCGGCGGGATGGCCGAACCGCTGCTGGTGGCCAGCACCGATGGAGTGGGGACCAAGACGATGCTGGCCGAGATTCTCGTGGCGAACGGCCAGGATGCATCCGAGGCGTGGGCCGGACTGGGCGCCGACATCGTGAACCATGGGATCAATGACGTGCTGGTGCAGGGCGCAGCTCCGATGTTCTTTCTCGACACGGTTGCTGCCGCCCAACTGGAGCCCGAGGTCGTTGGCCAAATAGTTGATGGAATGGCGGCTGCATGCCGCGATGCCGGCTGTGTGCTTCTCGGTGGCGAGACCGCCGAGATGCCCGGGGTCCTCACCGATGGTTCGGTCGATATTTCCGGAACCATCGTTGGAGCCGTCGATCGGTCTCACCTGCTGCCCAAAGAGGGAATCACCGCGGGCTACGCACTGATCGGAATGAAGTCGTCCGGGCTCCACACCAACGGCTACAGCCTCGCTCGTAAGGTGGTCCAGGGTAAGGATCTGAACGCTCTACTGCCGGGCGGGGCCGGTGAGTCGTTGTTCGAGGCGCTGCTGGCCACCCACCGCAGCTACCTCAAACCACTCGAGAAGGCACTCGCAAGCGGCAAGGTGGCCGCGCTGGCCCACATCACCGGCGGTGGCCTTGTCGACAACCTTCCGCGGGTGCTTCCCGATGATCTCGGGGCGTTCATCGACACGTCGTCGTGGCCTCAGCCCGCGCTGTTCCAGTACCTGATCAAACAGGCCGGCCTGAATATCGAGGAGGCCCACCAGATTCTCAATTGCGGAATTGGGATGGTGGTGGTCGTCGCCCAGGACGACTTCCTGGAGGTGCAGGGTCTGATCGACGAGGAGACGTTCCTGATCGGTGAAGTCACCGCAACCCCAGGAATCGTCCTCTCGTGACTCGGCAACAATCGGTGTCCACCACCAATTGTTGCCAACGTATTGTCATCCTGGCGTCCGGAAACGGCTCCAACGCTCAGGTCCTGCTCGACGCCGTTGCCGGTGCGGCCGACTCGGCCTACGAAGTCGTCGCCATCGTCAGCAACCATGCCGATGCCCATGTCCTGACGCGGGCCCAGACCGCCGGTGTCCGCACCGAGGTTTTGGAGCGACAACCCGGCGAACCACGCGATCGATATGACCAACGACTGGCTCGGGTCGTCTCAGTGCACCGGCCCGATCTTGTCGTGCTGGCGGGATGGATGCGAATACTCACCGCTGCGTTCTGTGGGCAGTTTCGGATCATCAATCTGCATCCGGCCAAACCGGGCGCATTCCCCGGGGCGAACGCCATCGAGGATGCATTTAGCGCCTTTCAGAACGATCCCTCGGCCGACGAGACCGGTGTGATGGTGCACTGGGTCCCCGACGCCGGAGTCGATACCGGACCGGTGATCCTCACCCAAACTGTGCCGATTCTCACCGACGACACCCTCGACGCATTGACCGAACGGGTCCATGCTGTAGAACACCGGCTTCTCCCTCAGGCAGTCGAAGCTGCACTCGCCATTCTCTCCTCCGAACGAACGACCCCACTTGAGGTGCCCTCATGACCGCTCGAGAAACCAACGCCCGACTCTTCGACTCGTTCGAGTCACTCACCTTCGACGATGTTCTCGTCGTGCCCGGTTGGAGCGAGGTGTTACCCCACGAGGTCGATACGAGCACCTCTATCTGTGGGATCCGACTGGCCACACCGCTGATGTCCGCAGCGATGGACACGGTTACCGAAGCCCCGCTCGCTATCGGACTGGCCCGCGAGGGTGGCATTGGGGTCTTGCACCGAAACCTCTCGATCGAGGAACAGGCTGCCCAGGTCGACCATGTGAAGCGGGCTCAGAGCGGCATGATCACCGCCCCGATTTCACTCCCGCCGAGCAGTACGTTGGCCGACGCCGAGCTGCTGATGAATCGGCACAAGATCAGCGGCGTGCCGATCTGTGATGCCGATGGCGTGCTGCGGGGGATTCTCACCAACCGGGACATCCGATTCTGCGGCCCCGACGAGTTCGATCTGTCGGTCACCGAATTCATGACGAGCGAGGGGCTCGTCACGGCGCCGGTGGGAACCAGCCTGGACGAAGCGGT
>CALGOA010000123.1 GCA_937958015.1 uncultured Acidimicrobiales bacterium
TGAAAAACTGACCCTAGGTCACCCAGGCGACGGTAGTGGCGTTAGATCGGCGGTGCCGATCAACTCTCCGAAGCTGCGCACACCATGAGCTTCACACCATGCGCTGACCTCGTGCACCAATCGGAAGCAGGTGCGAGGGTCAGCAAAGTTGGACGTGCCCACCTGAACCGCTGACGCTCCCACCAACGCGAACTCGATCACGTCTTCGGCGGTAGCCACTCCCCCGGCCGCAAGGATCGCTGCCTCGGGTAGCGAACGATGAACGTCGGCCACCGCCTTGACCGCCAGCGGGTGAATCGCCGGGCCGGAGACTCCACCGGCGCCGTTCCCGATTCGGGGGCGACGGGTCTCAGGATCGACGACCAGGCCCATGTAGGTGTTGGACACCGTCAGGGCATCGGCACCGCCGATGAGGGCCGCTTCGGCCACCGGGACCAAAAGTGGTCCGGCGTTGGGGCTGAGTTTGGCCCAACGGGGACGGTTGGCGGAGGCGGTTGCGGCCAACACCGCTTCGGTTGCCGCGGTCGAATGGGCAAACAACTCGTTGCCCTTCTCGGTATTCGGGCAGCTGATATTCACCTCGACCGCGATCACCTCGGCCGGGAGTGCGGCGATCAGGGCAGCTGCCTCGGCGTACTCCTCAACGGATCGGCCCCAGATCGACACCACGATCGACGCACCCGCATCGATGAGGCCCGGAAGTTCATCCCGGATCCACGCCGGAATACCCGTTCCCTGCAGTCCGACCGAGTTGATCATTCCACTGGGCGTCTGGTGAACCCGCACGGCCGCGTTGCCCGGCCACGGCCCCGGCAGCATCGACTTGACCACAACCGCGCCAAGGGTGGACAGATCGCCGAAGGCGCCGAGCTCGGCTCCATGTCCGCCCGTGCCCGACGCGGGCATGACGGGCGCGCCCAACCTCAGTGAGCCGACGTTCGTGCTGAGGTCGACCGCCATGGTCGGCGTTACCGGCGAACCGACTGCAGCGAACGGACCTGCAGCGGCGTTTCGGCCCACTCGGTGAGACCCACCGCGATCACCCGAGCGGCGGCCACGGTGGTGATGAGCGGAACGTTGTGAATGGACGCTGCGGTGCGGATGTACGCGCCGTCGGCGCGGGCGCCTCGACCCTTCGGCGAGTTGATCACCATCGAGACCTCACCGGCCCGGATCACATCGAGGGCCGTACGGCCCTCGGGAACCGTGCCGTCGTCAGCGATCTTGAGGAGCACCTCCGCCACCTCTACGCCGGCCTCGGTCAACGCCGCCGCGGTGCCGGCGGTGGCGACGAATCGGTACCCCAGCTTGGCCAGGCGTACCGCCACTTCGGTGCCAGCCTCCTTGTCACGGTCCGCCAGCGACAGGAAGATCGAGCCCTCCCGCATCGACTCTGGCGTCAGCTCCATCCCGGCGCCCAGCTGTGATTTCAGGAACGCAAGTCCGGGCGAAGAATCGAGACCCATCACCTCGCCGGTGCTGCGCATTTCGGGCCCGAGCAGGGCGTCGGTATCGGGGAAGCGGTTGAACGGCAGCACCGCCTCCTTGACCGCGTACAGACCGGATGGTTCGCTGTTCATGTCCACCAGCCCCTCCTCCTGAACTTCGGCCAGGGTTGCACCCGCCATTACGCGAGCCGCCACCTTGGCCAACGGCCGGTCGGTCGCCTTGGCGACAAAGGGCACGGTTCGCGACGCTCGGGGGTTCGCTTCGATCACGTACACCTGATCGGGTGAGCCGTTGCGGCCAACCTGCACGGCGAACTGCACGTTGATCGGTCCGACCACATGCAGCTCGGCCGCGATCGCCTTCACGTGATCCTCGAGGACCGAGATCGTGGCTGCGGAGAGGTTCGGAGGGGGCAACACGCAGGCGGAATCACCGCTGTGCACACCGGCCTCCTCTACGTGTTCCATCACTCCGCCGATCATCACCGCGCCGGTGCGGTCCCGAAGTGCATCCACGTCCACCTCGGTGGCGTCGTCGAGGAAACGATCGATCAGAACGGGCCGCTCGGCCGAGAGCCCACCTTCTCGTCCCAGTGAACCGTCGCTCGCCATCGCTTTCATGGCCGCGGTGAGATCGTCGTCGTCGAACACGATTTCCATCGCTCGACCGCCGAGGACGTAACTGGGGCGTACCAGTACCGGATACCCGACCTCGTTGGCGATGGCGGTTGCCTCCTCGATCGCCGATGCGGTTCCACCGGGGGGCTGGGGAATATCCAGCCGTTCACAGAGAGCGGCCCACTCTTCGCGATCCTCAGCGGCATCGATGCTGGCGGGTGATGTGCCAAGCACCAGTTCGGGTGGCAGCAGATCGGCAAGCTTGAGAGGCGTCTGCCCGCCCAGCGAGACGATGACCCCTACCGGCTGCTCTACGTCGATGACGTTCATCACGTCTTCATAGGTGAGGGGTTCGAAGTACAGCCGGTCCGAGGTGTCGTAGTCGGTACTTACGGTTTCCGGATTGCAGTTGACCATCACGGTCTCATAGCCAGCGTCAGCGAGGGCGAAGCTGGCGTGTACGCAGCAGTAGTCGAACTCGATGCCCTGACCGATGCGGTTGGGCCCCGAACCCAGAATCACGATGCGTTCCTTCTCGCTCGGCCGCACCTCGCTGTCGTCTTCGTAGGTGGAGTAGTGATAGGGAGTGAACGCCTCGAACTCGCCGGCACAGGTGTCGACGGTCTTGAACGTCGGTGCAACACCGGCGGCCAGTCGAAGCGAGCGGACCTCAGCCTCGGTCGAGTTGAGGACATACGCCAACTGGGCATCTGAGAAACCGAGCTGCTTGGCCCGGCGCCAATGAGCCCGGGTGAGCGAGTCGGCGGTGCGGTTGCTCAGCGCAGCCGCCTCTTCGGTGATGTAGGACATCTGATCGACGAACCAGGGATCGATCTGGGTGATCTCGACGACCTCTTCGATCGTCATTCCCCGCCGCAGACCCTCCTCGGCCTGAAAAAGCCGGTCGGGGGTGGCGATCGCCATCTCGGCCTTCAGCCGCTCGAGGGGGATGGCGGCGAAGCGTTCGGCGCCAGCGGTGTAGTTCAGCCCGGCGTGACCCTGCTCGAGGGAACGGCAGGCCTTCTGTAGGCTCTCGGCGAACGTGCGGCCGATCGCCATCACCTCGCCGACACTCTGCATCGCTGTACCCAGCACGTCGGCCGTACCCGGGAATTTCTCGAACGTCCAGCGGGGAATCTTCGTAACCACATAGTCGATCGCCGGTTCGAAGCTGGCTGGAGTTTCTCCAGTGATGTCGTTGGTGATCTCGTCGAGGGTGTATCCGACGGCAAGTTTCGCCGCGATCTTGGCGATGGGGAACCCGGTCGCCTTCGACGCCAGCGCTGACGAGCGCGAGACGCGCGGGTTCATCTCGATGACGACCATGCGACCCGTCTCAGGATGGGTGGCGAACTGAACGTTCGAACCGCCCGTTTCGACGCCAACTCTCTGCAACACCGCAAATGCGGCGTTACGCATTTCCTGGTACTCGACATCGGTCAACGTCTGGATGGGAGCAACGGTGATCGAGTCACCGGTGTGGACGCCCATCGGATCGACGTTTTCAATGCCGCAGATGATCACCTGGTTGTCGAGTCGGTCCCGCATGACCTCGAGCTCGAACTCCTTCCAGCCGGTGATCGACTCTTCCACCAGAATTTCGGTCGCAGGGCTTGCGTCGAGCCCGTTTTGACAGACCTTCACGAACTCCTCGGGGGTGTTGGCAATGCCGGTTCCACGACCGCCCAGGATGTACGCCGGACGGATGATGACGGGCAGATCGATGGTCTCGAGAACCTTATGGGCCTCCTCCATCGTGGTGGCGATACCGCTCCGGGGCACGTCGAGGCCGATTTCGAGCATGGCCTCTTTGAATTGGCTGCGATTCTCGGCGGTGGCGATGGCCTTGGCATCAGCGCCGATCATCTCCACGCCGTGTTCGGCGAGCACACCGAGTTCGCTCAACTCGATGGCAAGGTTGAGGGCCGTTTGACCACCGAGGGTGGAGAGCACTGCATCCGGCTTCTCCTTCTCGATGATCTTGGTGAGAATCGATGCGTTGAGAGGTTCGACGTAGGTTGCATCTGCGAAATCGGGATCGGTCATGATCGTGGCTGGATTGCTGTTCGCCAGGATGACCCGGTACCCCTCCTCTCGCAGAACGCGGCACGCCTGGGTGCCCGAGTAGTCGAACTCGCATGCCTGGCCGATGATGATCGGCCCCGAGCCGATCACGAGGATGTTGTGAATGTCCGTGCGCTTGCCCATCAGTTCGCCTTGCTCCCGTTGGCCACCATGAGATCTTCAAATCGTTGAAAGAGGTATCGACTGTCGTGAGGACCCGGGCTTGCCTCGGGGTGGTGCTGGACACTGAACGCCGGCGCGCCGATGACCTGAATTCCCTCACAGACACCGTCGTTGAGGTTGACGTGGGTGACGTGGGCTTTGCCCTCGATCGACGCCACATCGGTTGCAAAGTTGTGGTTCTGGCTGGTGATCTCCACCTTGCCGGTCGTCTCGTCCTTCACGGGGTGGTTCGCACCGTGGTGTCCAAACGGCAGCTTCACGATGCTGCCACCGATTGCGGTGGACAGAAGCTGGTGCCCGAGACAGATCCCGAAGATCGGGACCTGGCCGAGAAGCTCCTGAATCGCTGCGGTGGCGTAGGGCACGGTGCCCGGGTCGCCGGGCCCGTTTGAGAGGAACACACCATCGGGCGACTTCGCCAGCACCTCGGCTGCAGGAGTAGCGGCGGGCACAACTTCGACCTGTGCGAACTGCGCCAGCTGCTGACCGATGGCCGTCTTCATTCCGAAGTCGTAAGCGACAACCTTCAGGCTGCTCTGACTAGGGATCGAGTACGCCGACGGCGTGGTAACGGTCGCGACCAGATCGATCCCATCGGTGCCTGGTTCGTTCGAAGCTGCGGCCTTCAAGGCCTCGGGGGTGGTTGCGTTTGGTCCCTCCACTGCTCCGAAGGCTCCCGGCATGGCGCCGTTGTCGCGGATCAGTCGGGTGAGGCGCCGTGTGTCCAGTCCACTGATGCCGGGCAGACCGTGGGAGGCCAGGAACGAATGGATGTCCATCTCGCTACGCCAGTTGGAGGCTCGGCGGGACAGTTCGCGGACGATGACGCCACGGCTGAACGAGCCGCGACTCTCGGCGTCGACCCGATTCGTGCCGTAGTTCCCGATATGCGGGTACGTGAACGTGATGATCTGGCCGGCGTAGGACGGATCGGTGATGATCTCCTGATAGCCGCTGTGGGCGGTGTTGAAGACCACCTCGCCGGATGCGATCCCCGACTCGGGGGCGGTGCCGACGAACTCGCCCTCGAACACCGAACCATCCGCCATGACCAGCGCTGCGCTCTGTGGATCGGAAGAAGTGGTCATCGGGTGACCTCGAAGTTGTTGAGCACCTGTTCTCCTTGGAAGAAGGTATGACGGGCTTTGCCCTTGAGGGCGCGACCCTCGAATGGGGTGTTGATTGCGGGACTTGCCATTTCGCGCCCGGCGACCGACCACTCGTGGTCGAGGTCCAGCACGGCGATGTTGGCGGGGCGACCCGATTGCAGGCTGGCGCCATGACGGTCGCCGAGCCCGGCGACATCGGCGGGTCCCGAGGTAAACAGCGCAAGGAGTTCCTGGAGTGACATGTCCAACTCGTCGCGGGCCACGGCGAACGCCGTTTCGAGACCCAGCATCCCCGGCGGGGCTTCATCGAAGGAACGTTCCTTCGATTCAGGCGTGTGCGGAGCGTGATCGGTGGCGATCGCGTCGATCGTGCCGTCGGCAAGACCCTGCTTGATCGCGGCGACGTCCTCATCGGTACGGAGTGGAGGGTGCACTTTGAACACCGGATCGAAGCCGGCACAGCAGGCGTCGGTCAGGCTGAAGTGGTGTGGCGTGGCCTCGGCGGTAACCGGCAGGCCACCAGCTTTGGCGGCCCGAACCATGGCAACGGATCCCGCGGTCGAAAGGTGCTGGAAGTGAATTCGAACGCCGGTCAGGCGACACAGCGCGATGTCTCGCATAACCATGAGGTCCTCAGCCTCGGCCGGTTGTCCTCCGAGTCCCAGCCGAGCCGACCATTCGCCTTCGTTCATCACACCGCCCTTGGAGAGCGCTTCGACCTCACAGTGTTGGGCGAGGACGACATGGTGACCGTCGTTGGGCAGGCCGCCGGCGTACTCCAGTGCCGAGCGCATGAACTTCGCATCCTGCACTCCGTTGCCATCGTCGGTGAAGATTCTGACGCCGCTGTCCATCAGTTCGGCCATCGGGCTCAGCTGCTCACCCTTGCGGTCAACCGAAATTGCGGCCGAGGGCACGATCTCACACAACGCCTTGCGACCGGCGGCGAGCACCTGCTCCACAACTGCGACCGAGTCGGTGGTCGGCGTGGTGTTCGGCATCGCTACCACTGCGGTGAAACCACCGCGGACCGCAGCCCGGCTACCGCTGAGGATCGTTTCGGCCGCTTCCAGACCGGGCTCACGCAGGTGGACGTGCAGGTCGATGAAACCGGGAGAGATCACCAGACCCTCACAGTCGAGTTCGTGATCGGCGGCCAACCCGGTTCCGACGGCGACGATCAGACCGGTGTCCTGGTCGATGACCACATCGCCGGTGCGGTCGCCGTTGACGTCGATGATCCTGCCGTCCTTGAGTACCAGAGTGCTCATCCGATCCCCTCCATTTGTGTCTGATCGTTGCGCTGTTGTTCTTCGTTGATGGTCTCGTTGCTGTCGCCATCGGTTCCGCCGTCCTCGGTCGGGCTCGAGTCGTCGGTGGCGGCTGCGGCATCGACATCGACGATGTTGTCGTCGTCGAAACGTCCGGGGCCCAGTACCTGATAGAGCACCGCCATTCGCACCACCACACCGTTGGCGACCTGTTTGGTGACGAGTGAACGTTCGCTGTCGGCGACATCACCATCGATCTCGACCCCTCGATTCATGGGGCCGGGATGCATGACCACCGCATGTTCGGCAAGACGATCGGCCCGTTCGGCCGTGAGACCGTAGGTTGACCGGTATTCCCGGAGCGTGGGAAGCGCCGCGTCTGCGATCCGTTCTCGCTGAACCCGCAACATGTACGCCACATCGACCGTTGGGATGACCTCGTCGAGATTCCTTTCGACGGTGACCGGGTGGCCGAACATCATTCCGTTGCCGTGGGGCGGGAGCAGGGTGTGGGGCCCGCATACGACGACCTCGGCCCCGAGCTTGGTGAACAGTGAGATGTTCGACCGCGCCACCCGACTGTTCAGAATGTCCCCGCAGAGCAGGATGCGCCGACCGGCGATGGGGCCGAGTGCATTCCGCATCGTGTACGCGTCGAGCAGGGCCTGGGTTGGGTGCTGATGGCGTCCGTCGCCGGCGTTGATGATCGAGGCGTTCGTGAAACGGCTGATCGCCGACGGCACGCCGGGATGGGCATGGCGCACCACGATCGCGTCAACACCCATGGCGGTGATCGTCTCTACGGTGTCGCGCAGGGACTCGCCCTTGCTCAGCGAAGACGCCCCGGCGGCGAATGTCGCTACGTCGGCGGACAGTCGTTTCGCAGCGATGTCGAAACTGGACCGGGTTCTGGTGCTGTCTTCGAAGAACGCCATGACCACGGTCTTGCCCCGCAGCGCTGGAACCTTGGGCACCGAACGTTTCAGCACGACACTGAACGATTCGGCCAGGTCGAGAATGCCTTCGATTTCGTCTGACCCGAGGTCTTCGACGGAGATGAGTTGGCGCATTACTACCCCCTCTGCATCTCGCCGAGCTCCACCGACTCCATGGTGGCGCTCACCACTTCGGCCCTCCGGGTAGGGAGGTTCTTGCCGATGAAGTCAGGCCGGATCGGCAGCTCCCGGTGACCGCGATCGACCATGACCGCCAGTTGCACCGCTCGGGCTCTGCCCTGGTCGATCAATGCGTCCAATGCCGCGCGGATGGTCCGGCCGGTGAACAACACATCATCGACCAGAACCACCGTTTGGCGGTCGACGTCGAAGGGAATGTCGGTCACCGCCTCGGGCAACACCGGCCGGATGTTGATGTCGTCGCGATAGAAGGCGACGTCGAGTTTGCCCAGCGGCACGTCGACCCCTTCGATGTCGGCAAGTTGTCGCACGATCGCCGAAGCGAAGGGCACACCGCCGGTCTGAAGGCCGACAACACACACGTTGTTCAAGCCTTCGTTCCGCTCGATGATCTCGTGCGCCATTCGCCTGACCGCACGAGCGACCGCATCGCGGTCCAACACGGTTGTTCGGGGTACAAAAACGCCCCCATACGGGGGCGTTAGTCGTCGTTCGCGTTCAGCCATTACGGCCACCGCCAAAGTTCTTCATGATGTCTCCTACCCGTATGAGCCTCTCGGACTCATTTCACGGTTCTGCGCACCCGACTCTAGCGGGGCCAACCCGGGACCAGAACGGGATTTTTCCGGTTCAGTATCCCGACAGCGAACCGCCAGCGGAGAGGCCCTCTCGAGCCGCAGAAATCGACGAGGTGGTGAGCAACTCGGCGGCTTGAATATCCGACGTCACCGTGACCATGCGGAATCCGAACGCAGCCCGGTCCGCCGACATCGCCGGCGTGCTGTGCACTCCCGGCGCGATTCCGTTGGCCTCGGCCACCTCGATGATTCGTTTTGACGCATCGAGGAACCGCTGGTCCGTCTGCTCGAGCGACGGTGGGATACCAAGCGAGCGACTCATGTCCGACGGGCCCACGTAGAAGGCATCGATGCCGGGGACTGCGGCGATTTCCTCCACGTTTGTTAGTCCTTCGACCGTTTCGATCATCGGGATACACACGATGTGATCGTTCGTGTCGGGACCGCCGTAGCCCGGGCCGAGCGCGCCTGCGGCAACGATCGGGCCATTGCTTCGGGAGCCCAGCGGCGGATAGTTGCAGGCTGCGACGGCGGCTTGAGCCTGTTCGACCGTGTTGACCATTGGAATGATCACCCCCATCGCACCCGCATCGAGAACTCGACCGATGATGCCCGGTTCATTCCAGGGAACACGAACGATCGGCACGGCGGCCTGTCCTTCCATGGCCATCAGCATCGCGAGGGCGTCGGAATAGTCAGCGGTGCCGTGTTGCATGTCGATGCACACGTAGTCGGCGCCGCTGGCGGCGAGCCGGCGCGCGATTAGCGGATCGGTTCCCGACACCCAGACCCCGAACGTGTTTTCTCCCCGGTTCCAGGCTGACTTCAAGGTGTTCTCGCGCATGCCGGGAACCCTACTGGTTTCGTCCGGCCCTCTAGGACCTGTCCAGCACTTGCGAGGCCAGAACACCGGGGTGTCGCGTGAGGGTCGTAGACTGGAGGCGCTATGGCGATGAACACTTCAGACTTCAAAAACGGAATGGCGATCGATCTGGGGAGCGAAGGTCTCTACCAGATCAACGCGTTCCAGCACGTCAAGCCCGGCAAGGGTGGAGCGTTCGTCCGCACCACTCTTCGCAACATGCGTACCGGCGCCGTCGTCGACCGCACCTTCCGAGCGGGCGAGAAGATGGAGCGGGCGTTCATCGAGAAGCGTGATCAGCAGTTCCTCTACAAAGACGCCGACGGGTTCGTCGTGATGGATTCCGAGAGTTACGAGCAGCTCACCGTGCCGGCCGAAACCATGGGTGATGCTGGTAACTATCTCCGTGAGGGTGACACGATCACCATTCAGTTCTACGGCAACGAGATCGTGGGTTCCGACATGGCGGCCGCCGTTGAACTGACGATCACCGAGACCGAACCCGGCGTTCAGGGCGATCGAGTTTCGGGTGCGCGCAAACCCGCCACGCTCGAGACCGGTCTCGTTATCCAGGTGCCGCTGTTCGTCGAGCAGGGCGACGTCGTGAAGGTTGATACCCGCTCTGGCGAGTACATCACCCGCGCCTGATGAAGGCCCAAGTCCGCGGCGAGATCGGTAGCCGCCGAGCCGCCCGCGAAAACGCGGTCGAACTGGCCTACGAACAAGAGATGCGCGGCCTCGACGTGGAGCAGCTGCTGGCCGAACGGGTTCTGCCACCCGATGATCTCACCGTGGCGCTGTTGACCGACTCTCAAACCCACCGCGCCGAAGCCGACCGTCGAATCGACGAGGCGTCCGACCACTGGGACCTTCACCGCATGCCCGTGATGGACCTCACCGTGCTCCGACTGGCGGTCGCCGAACTGCTTGAAGCAAAAACTCCTCCCGGCGTCGTTATCGCTGAGACGGTGTACCTCACCGGGCTGTTCTCCACCGAGGAAAGCAGCCGTTTCGTCAACGGCATCCTGGGCGCGATCAGCCGGACCCTCAGCACCACTCCCCCCGACGAAGAGGAATAACTCGGATCGGGATCCCGAACCGCGTCGACACTCCTGCTCCGCCCCATCGAACCGTGTCGACAAACGCCCGCTGAGCGAGCACTACTCGACACACCCACGACCCTGCACCGAACCGTGTCGACAAACGCCTACTGAACGAGCGCTACTCGACACGCCCGCGACCCCGGTGGAGAGCGCCCACGGAGGTCGAGGCTCGACGGTTCTGTCACAGGGCTTCGTTATGGTCGATTCTGGCTCGGACCGTGCGGTCCTTGAGCCCCTCGAGCTCGTCTCCTCAGATCAAAATCGTCGAAGGAGACATGCCATGTCGTTCAAACGTCTCGATCAGGTGCGTGCCTATGCCCGAGCCTCGTCCGGCTTCATTACCACCAAGGAACTTGCCCAACTGCAGATTCCGAGTTCCACCGCCCGCCGTTGGGCCCAAGGCGGCCAGCTAGTGAGATTCCAACGAGGCGTCTACCGAGTCGACGACGGCCTCATCGGATTCGACGAGGCAGTCGACCTCGCAGCCAAGGTGATGGGCCCTGACCGGGCGATCTCGGGACGCTCTGCGCTCGCCCTTTGGGATCTCCCCGGTGGTTCGCGTTCGAAAGTAGAAGTCGTCGGCCCTCCAGGAGCCACATCGATCTCGAAACATCTGATCTGTCATCGGTCCCGCGACCTTCGTCCCAGCGATGCGACGTTAGTCAACGGAATCCCCGTGTGTACGCCAACCCGCGCTCTGATTGATGGCTCTGCGGCCTTGAGCGACCAAGTGATTGGGGATGCTCTCGTTCGTGGTCGCCAGCGATCGTTGTTCTCGATCGACGAGGTGTCGATCCGCGTGGCGGAGTTGACTCGACCAGGGCGAGGCGGACTTTCGAACATTCGTCGCGTCCTCTCGACGGCCATCGAAGACACTGAGTCGCTTCGGCCTCAAAACGGGTACGAGCAGATGGCGCAGCGACTCTTCGAGTCGTTCGGCCTTCCCAAGCCGGTGGCGCAAATGCGAATCGACAGCGGGCGACAGGTGTTCTACGTCGACTTCGCATGGCCCAGCTGGCGGTTGATCGTCGAGTGCGATTCGATCTTGGCTCACAGCACCCAGACTGACTTGCAACACGACCTTTCTCGCCAGAACGCGCTCGTTCAGGCGGGTTGGCGAGTGTTGAGATTCTCCTACTTCGACATCCGGGACCGACCAGAGCACGTTGCCGCAGTCCTTCGAGCCGAGTTCAAATCGGCGCAGGCAATCTGACCACACGTAGACCGAGCGCTTGTCGACCAACCGAGATTCGCAGCGCCGACTGTGTCCGCAAACGCCCGCTGAACGAGCACTACTCGACACACCCGCGCCGCCACACCGAACCGGGTCGAGAAACGCCCGGTCAGCGGGCACTAATCGACACACCCCGCCAGCACCTACAGGGACGGGGCGAGACCCTTTGGGAATCTAGTGATGGTTTCGGGGCCGTCGGGGGTGGCGATAACCAGGTCTTCAACCCGCACGCCACCGACGCCGGGGATGTACGCCCCGGGTTCGACGGTCAGGGTCATCGACGCTTCCACCAACCCTTCGATTCGGGCGGACAGGATCGGCGACTCGTGGATGAACAGTCCCACCCCGTGTCCCGTGCCGTGGCTGTAGGTCCCCTCCTGTCCGGAGGCGGTCAGATGATCGTGCGTTGTGGTGTGAATCGACAACAACTCCGCGCCCACCTGCACCTGAGCGACACCGGCCTGCTGAGCATGCGCAACGTTCTCGTACCAGCGAACCTGCTCGGCCGTCGGCTCTCCGCCAACCACGAACGTTCGGGTCATGTCGGAGCCATATCCGTCGACGGTGGCTCCGAAGTCGATCACGACCAGATCGCCATCTTCCATCACTCGTTCGGTCGGCCGAGCGTGCGGCTTTGCACCGTTCGGCCCGCTGGCCATGATCGTGTCGAAACTGGTGCGCTCGGACCCCCGGTCCGACATCTCGGCCTCCAGGATCCTGGCGGCCTGCCGTTCGGTCACCCCCGCCCGCAGATGTGGCAACGTCGCCGCCAGCGCCTCGTCTGCGATCGTTGCCGCTCGACGGAGGCTGTTGAGTTCCGACTCGTCCTTGTGGCGGCGCAACTCCGCCAAAAGTCCGTCGACGGCGTGCCAGACAACATCCGAGCCCTCGAACGCTTCGACAAGGGCCCCGTGGGTCGCCACCGTCATGTGGTCGGCCTCGAAACCTGATGCCCCGGAGCCGAGTAACCGGCGCAGATGATCGTTGGGCCGTTCTCCGTCGGTCATGCCGGTTATGACGACATCGACCGAAGCGTCGAGCTGTTCACGGGCCTGATCCTCATATCGGCTATCGGTGATGAGCGTCGCCGTGCCATCGACAAGCGTGACCTGGGCGCTCGAGCCGGTGAATCCGGTGAGCCACCGGACGTTGAGCAGATTGGTGACCAGCAGACGGTCGATGATCTGATGCTCGGCCAACGCTGCGAAGGTCCGGGTCCGCCGGGTGCTGTGACTCATCGGTTGAAGACTTCGAACGCAGCCAGGAGAAGGTCGCGATCATCGACCCGAACCGTTTCCACCCCGTTCGGCCCATCGAGGACGAAGGTGACACCCTCGAGCGCCTTCTTGTCTCTCGAGAAGAGATCGACCAGCTCGACGGGATCGACCCCGTTGGGCAACGACGCGTCCAGTCCATAGGCATCGAGCACCCGGAAGTGTTCCGCGACTGCGGCCTCGTCGATCCGACCAAGCCGACGCGCGACTTCGGCCGCGTACGGCAGCCCGATCGCCACGGCCGACCCATGGCGCAGGGTGTAGTCCTTAGCGGTCTCCAATGCGTGGGCCAGGGTATGTCCGTAGTTGAGAATGGCGCGACGACCCGACTCGGTCTCGTCCTCGGCCACGACGTCGGCCTTCAATCGAACGCAGGCCGCAACCCGCTCCGCCAGATCGAGTTCGTCGAGCCGGCCGCCTCCGAGGAAGTGATACTTCGCCAGTTCACCCAAACCCGCGTCGTAGTCGGCCGTGGGCAGGGTCTGCAACGTTTCGGTGTCACACAACACCGCAATCGGCTGCCAAAACGATCCCACGAGGTTCTTTCCTTCTGCGAGATTGACGCCACACTTGCCGCCGATCGCGGCATCGATCTGTCCGAGCAGCGTGGTGGGGACGTGGATGACGTCGACGCCCCGGTGATACACGGACGCAACGAACCCGGCGAGGTCGGTGACGACTCCGCCGCCGACGCTGACCACGATGTCGTTGCGGGTCATGCCCCAACGGGCCATTTCGCCCGTAATTGTCTCGACCGTCTCCAACCGTTTGGCGATCTCGCCGTCGGGGACATGGAACACGCGGTGTTCGACGCCGGGGTCGACGCTCCACGGGAGATGTTCCTGGGTGATGATCGCGACGCGCTTCACGGTCGCCGGTATCACCTCGGCCAAATGGTGACGAACGCCCGAACCAACGTGGACGTCGTAACTCCGCCCTCCGCCGACATCCACCGGTTCATAGAAGACCGGACCATCGGTACTCGATCGGTCTCCGACGAGCCGAGCGACCTCGTCCACCGCAGCTCCTACCGACAGACCGCCGACCTCCACAATGTGCTGTGAGACCTCCCGATAGAGGGACTGTCGCTCCCGTTGGAGATGAAGAAGTGCCTCCTCGGGGTCGGCGCCGAGAAGAGGCCGGTTCGGGTCAGACCCGATTCGGTCGGCCAGTACTGCGGGTTCTGCTTCGAGGAACACCACCGTGGCACCCGAGATCTCCAACGCTTTCCGGTTCGGTTCACTGAGAACCGCTCCACCGCCCGTCGCCAGCACGATGGTTCCGCCGTCGCCCAGCACTTCCAGTAGCGCGCCGGTCTCCCTGGTTCGAAAACCGGCTTCGGCCTCGGTTGCGAAGATTTCGGGAATGGACTTTCCCGAGCGCTGCTGGATGACGTCGTCGAGGTCGACAAACGTCCGACCGGAGCGCCGGGCGAGCCGACGGCCGATGGTTGTCTTTCCCGAACCCATCAAGCCGACGAGCACTACCGATTCCATGGACGAAGGTTAGCTACTCGGTTGGAGGGCCAGCGTGAGGATTCAAGGTCGGGGCCGGTCGGCGCACGATCTCGACCGCGGAGCCGCCGAACAGTCCGGGGTAGCGAACCTGGAGGAAGGTTCCGGTGCCGGGGTCGGCCACCTCGGCATAGGTGCCATTGTGGGCGACCTGTTCATCGGCCATGTGGGTTTCAAAATCGCTGACGACGGTCACGGGTACATCGGCTTCGGTGAACCGGCGCTCCCATCCCTCGGCTGAATCGGTGGCGAGAGCGGGCTCGAGCAACGCCACCATGCGGGTCCAGATGTGTTCGGCCCCATCCGACTTCACGTACGCCCACTGGTCCGAATGCCCGATGGCTTCAAGAACACCCCGCAGTTGTGCACCGGTGACCGGCACGAGCGCGATCCAGCCATCCCCGGTCTCGAACAACACTCGGCCCAAACTGGTGCGGGCCGGGAACGGATCGGCCTCAGCGCCGGGGATGCGATGTCCGGTGCTGATGTCGCCGCCGTAGAAGTAGGCGTTCGCATCGACCATCGAGACATCGCAGACCATGCCTTCGCCGCTGGTGTTGCGGGCCAGCAGGGCGGCCGTTGCGGTCTGAGCCGCGGTCATTGCTGTGATCTTGTCGGCGACGTTCGAGTTGGCTTCGAACACATCGCCGTCGGCGCCGGTGGAGAGCATCGCCCCCGACCGGGCATGAATCACATTGTCGTAGGCGGGGCTGGTGGCCTTCGGACCCGTTTGCCCGTAGCCCGAGACCCGCACCCAGATCAGCTGGGGGAAGTCGCTTCGAATCGCTTCTGCCGTGAGCCCCATCGACTCGGCCACACCCGGACGCCAGTTGGTGAGGAAGACATCGGCTTGAGACAACAGCCGTTTCAGCTCGGCCATACCATCGGCCGACTTCAGATCGAGCGCCACCCCTTCCTTGTTCTGGTTGACGCCGCGAAACAACAGGGAGGAGTCTCCGTACAGCCGTCCCAGCCTTCGGTAGGTTTCGCCCCGCGGCGGTTCGACTTTGATCACGTCAGCACCCAGGTCGGCCATGATCATCGTTGCGAACGGACCAGCGATGAACGCCGAGGCTTCCACAACTCGGATGCCTGCGAGCGGGGTCATGATCGGGGAAGACCGAGCACTCGATCGCCGATGATGTTGCGCATGATGTCGGAGGTTCCGCCCATGATCGTGTAGCTCGGTGCGTACATGAGATTCGTGCTGTAGACGTTGGCCAGGGTGGCCTCGGCTCCGAGGACCCGACCCGCAAAGTTCGCGACCCGCTGTTCGTGTTCGGTACAAAAGGCCTTCGTAGCGGCGCTGAAGCCCCGGGGCGCCTGTTTCAGAACTTCGCGATAGACCATCAGCCGACCGACGCGGTAGTCGATCTCGAGCTGGGCGATCTCGTTTCGGATTCGAGGGTCTGAGGTGTCGGCGACCGAGACGGCATGATCAAATATGAGACGGTTGGAAACCAGACGATCGATGCCGCCCCGTTCGTGTTCCAGTTGCACCATCGTCTGCTTGAAGGCGTTGCCCTCGACCCCAACCAGGTTGACCGCTGGCACCCGCACGTCGGTGAAGAAGACTTCGCAGAAGTGACTGTTGGCGATGGCGTCCTTGATCGGTCGGACCTCGACACCGGGCAGGTCCATCGGTACCACAATCTCGCTAATGCCTTTGTGCGGAGGGCCATCGGCACTGGTGCGGCAGATCAGGTAACAAAAGTCCGCCAGGGCCGCGTACGAGGTCCAGATCTTCTGACCGTTGATGATGAAGTCGTCACCATCGCGAACGGCCGACGTCTTGAGCGACGCCAGATCTGAGCCGCTGTTTGGTTCACTCATCCCGATGCACCAGGTCGTCTCGCCCGAGAGCATTCCCGGCAGATATTCCGCCTGCTGATCGGGGGTCCCGTACGAGATGAACGACGGCCCCATCTGCCGGTCGGCGAACCAACTGCCGCCGATGGGGGCGCCGATACTGATCATCTCCTCGGCCATGATGACCCGTTCGATTGCGGGCCGTCCGCCACCGCCGTGTTCGGTCGGCCAGGTCATGCCGATGAACCCCTCCTCCGAGAGGGTCTTCGAAAAGGCCGGCGAGTGGCTGTTGAGCCAACAATCGACATGGGCGCCGTAATCGGCAACACCCTGTTGCGCCACCTTCCGGGCCCGATCCCGTAGTGCGAGGAGGTCGGGGCTAAGGGAGAAGTCGAGGCCGGTCACGCGAGCCACGGTACTTCCGTTCGGCTACTCACCCGAAACCTGGCTGTCGGGGACCATGCGAATCCGAGCCGAGATTCACCCGAGTGCAGTCGGTGACGAGATCAGATTCCGGCGGGAGCGGAGGTTGCGATGAGCAACAAGGTTCCCAGCGCCATGAAGGGACCGAACGGCACCTCGGCCTTGCGGCTGCGTTTGGCGAGGATCCCAACAACGCCGCCCAGCAACAACCCGATCACAACCGCGTACAACATCCGGTTCACCGCAATAAACGAATCGTCGTACAGCCAGCCGACGGCGAGGCCCAGCGACGGTGCCAACTTGACGTCCCCGAAACCCATACCGGCCGGGTACACCCGGTAGACGATGAGGAAGAACAGGCCGTACAGTCCGCCGGCCCACAACGCAGGTGCGATCCCTTCGGCAAAATCGTTTGGAGCGCTGAGTGCAAGCACGGCAAACAACATCGCTCCGAGGGTCGGAAAGGTGAGGATGTCGACGAGCAGCTTGGTCTCGAAATCGATCACGCTCATGGCCACCAGAAGCAGTCCGAAGCCAAGGTAGGGCCAGAGCTGCCAGGAGAACCCGAACACCCATCCCATCACCGCAAACGTGACGGCCGTGGTGATATCCACGATTGGATACCGCTGTGATCGGTGTCCATTCGGACACCGGGCGAACCACGACCGAAGCGGCACCAGTGAACCGGCGCCCAGTGACTGGCCGCAGTGTTGACAGCGAAGGTGGGCCTCAGGTGATTCGCGTTCGACGGCGCGATCAACGATGATCCCCACGAACGGGCCCACGACGAGCCCGGCGAGGAAACAGAGCGCCGCTGCGAGCGGCATGGTGCTAGCTCTCGCTCTGGAGGTACTTCATCAGCAGACTGGCCTCATCATCGGCAGCTGCTGAACCGTCGGCGTTCACACCCAGCTCGGACTTCTCCGGAGGAGGGGGTGGCGGTGGCGGGGTGTCGCCCAGGGCTGAAACGTCATCGACCGATTCGGAGAACTGACGAATCTCATCCGGGGACGGCGGCGCGGGCGGCGGTGTCGGTGGGACCGCGGCCACGATGGGCGCTGCGATCTCTTCGATTTCGGCCTCTACCTCGGCCTCGGCCGGGGCGACGGGAAGCGAAAGAACGTTGGAGGGGGCGGAGTCGACCACTGCCTCATTGAGGGCAGCGGGGCTGTCGAGATCTCCCGAGGAGCGACGGGTGGTAGGCGGCTCGATACCGACAAGACCACGTTCGACGACGCTCTTGATACGACGGCAGCCCTTCAGCTCACCGACGTGCAGCGCAGTGCAGGTCTGACCCACGGACCGGCCTTCGCCGATGGCGATCACGGTCTCCCACTCGGCGTTGGTCAACATGACCTGTTCGCTCGGCAGGCTCGCGACCGGCGTGAGGAAGTGATCGGGTGACTTGACGACCGCTTCGATCGAGTTCCACTCGACCAGAAGTTCACGACCGCGTTCGATCAGGGGTTCGATGTCTAGAGCGTCGTCGGGTGAGGGTGCTGCCTCATCAGCGACGAACGAGAAGTTTCCGCTCTCGAACCGAAGCAGTTCGAACATGACGTCTTCCCAGTCACCGCCAGCGACGACGTTGGACGCCTCGGCCTGAACGAGGAGACCCTCGTCGACCCAGAGCGATCCGGTGCCACGGTCGCCGCTGAGGCGGAGGTGGCCGGTTTTCATCGTGCCCGACAGCAGATTGAGCACCTCGTCGAGGGTGAAATTGTCGAGTGATCCCTGAAGCATTTCCTTACTCTCCGTTTAGAACTGCCCGCCGCATAATCTTCACTGGAGCCGGTTGCCCAGTCCAATGAGTGTATTGGCGTGCTGCTTGGTGGACGAGCATTTCCACCCCTCCGAATACGGTTGCCCCCCGCTGGCGTGCCAAGGCCATCAAGGGTGTCTCCCGCGGTTCGTAGACGATGTCGTGCACGAATTGATGTTCGCCTATCAGTTCGGCAGGAAGAGGGATGCCGTGAGGATTCACTCCACCAGCCATTCCGACCGGTGTTGCATTGACGAGCAGGTCTGAACGTTTCGCCTGCTCCACGGGACCTGCAACGGCAATCTCCGACACCAGCGCGGCGGTTTGCGCCGTTTCGTTCGACCGGGACCACACGTGAATCGCCGCCGCTCCGCGGCGGCCCAATGCTTCGATGATCGCCCGGGCCGCTCCCCCGCCCCCCAGAACCGTCACGGTGAGGCCCTCGATCGAACGCCCCGATTCGAACTCGAAGGCATCGACGAAACCGTCACCGTCGGTGTTGTCGCCACAGATCGTGTCGCCGTCCCAATACACGCAGTTGCAGGCATTCAGGGCTACGACAGCGGCGCTCGGCTGATCGACCGCGGCCGCAACATCGGCCTTGTGAGGCATGGTGACCGAGTAGCCGCCGATGCCCAGTGTTCGCATGGCCCCGATCGCGGCTGCACCCGACCCCTCGGGAACCTCCAGCGCCACATACGTCCAGTCCACTCCGGCCTCGGCGAAGGCCGCGTTGTGGATCGTTGGCGACAGTGAATGTCGGACCGGCGAACCGATTACGGCCGCGAGGCGCGTCTTTCCAGTTGGCAGCGGAACCGACGAGCTCAGCAGAGTCCCAGGTCCTGACAGATCTGCTTGGCTGCGAGGAATTCCTCTTCGGTCTCGGCGAAGGTGTGTCGGCCGTTCGGATCCGTGAGCACGTAGTAGAACAGATCCGTGTCAGCTGGGTTCAGCGCAGCCTCAAGCGATGCTCGACCGGGCGAATTGATCGGGGTCGGCGGCAGGCCCACCGATGCGGCGCCACGGCAAGCGTACGGACCGTCGTCCTGGAGACCGGTTGCATTCGTGAGTGCGATGCCCCGTTCTCCCTGGGCATAAACACAGGTGGCATCGATTCCGAGCGGCCACTGCTCCCGGAGACGGTTGTAGATCACCGAAGCGACCAGCTCGCGCTCATCATCGACCCGGGTTTCGGCCTCGATCAGCGACGCCACGATCAGCACTTCGTAGGCGGAGTAACCGAGTTGGGTGTCGGCCGCGCCGTACCCGACCGCCCCGGTTACCCGCGCGAATTCGTCGCTCATCTTCTGCAGCACCTCGCGGGCGGTGGCGTCTTTGTTCACCTCGTAGGTGTCGGGGAACAACAGACCCTCCCACGACGGCTCGCCCTCGGGTCGATACCGGGTGGAGATGTCGTTGTTGTCCAACACCGCCTGCAATTGTGCCTCGGTAACGTTTGGCAGCTGGCTCGCCATCTGACTGACGATCTCTTTGGTCCACAGGCCCTCTCGGATCTGGAACGATTGGACCTCCGGCGGCTTCGGGCCGCCGTTGAGCACTGCGATGGCATCGTCGGCGGACGAGTTCATATAGAACGTGTACTCGCCGGCCTGGAAGTTGCCCTCGTTCTTCCACTCCACGTAGTACCGGAAGAACGTGCTGTTGGGGATGATGCCACGGTCGGCCAGCTGCACGCCGATGTCCGACGTGGTCGCTCCTCGCGGCACCTCCACGACCACTGCGGCACCGGGTTCGCCAGCAGGATCGAGCTGTCGGTCGTACCAATCACGTCCGAAGTTGATCGCCGTATAGCCGGCGTAGATGATGAGCACGGCCGATAGCAGACCGCCGATGAGGCGCCACGCGCCGTGACGCACTCGAACAAATTCGTCTTCGTCATCCCAGGTGAGCTTGTCTGGCGGCTCGGAGACTGGGGGCTTTGTCGGTGCCGTCACGCCGAACATCGTACTCAAACCGTCCCCGTCGGAGGTGGCAACCACCTAGGGCGATATCGCTAGTGGTCCGTGGTGGACTCGGCCGGCCCGTCGATCCACGTTTGCAGAATCACCGCTGCGGCGATCTGGTCCACCATCTGGCGACGGCGCGGGCCCTTGATCCCCATCTCGGTAAGACGTTGCTCGGCGGTGACACTGGTGAGCCGTTCGTCCTGAAAGTGCAGCTCACAGCCCTCGGGCAGAACCTTCCGGAACACCTCGGACTCCTCCAGGATCGCCTCGGCCGCCGCTCCGACGCTCCCGTCGCGCAGTGCGTACGGAACTCCGACCACGACAAATGCGGCTTCGGCTTCGTCGACCAACGCCAAGAGGCGTCGATGATCAGATGCGACGTTGCCGCTGCGCTGGACCGTTTCGTACGGGGTCGCCAAGGTGCCGTTGCTGTCACACAACGCCACCCCTATGCGTTTCGTGCCGAAGTCGATGCCGAGTCCGCGGCCCGGGAAACGATCGGCCATCAGCTGTCGGCGAGGACCTTCCGAGCGACCTCGAGCGCAGCGTCCAGACCATCGGGATTCTTACCGCCGGCCATGGCGAAGTCTTTGCCCTTGCCACCGCCGCCCTGGATCTCTTTGGCGGCCGGGGCCACCAGCGCGCCCGCTTCGACCGATGCGTCGGCGGTCACCGCTCCCACGACTGCCGCGCCACCGCCGGCCGGAGCACCAGCCAGAACGACGACGTCGATTCCCGGTTGGTCACGCACGGCGACGGCAAGATCCTTGAGGTCGTTGCGTTCGATCCCGTCGACGCGGGCGAAGACGGCCCTGTTATCGGCCTGGGCCGCCAGTTCGACCGACCGGCCCGAGGCCAACTGGCGACGAAGGTCGGCGATCTCGGCCTGTTGTTGCTTCTGCTCTGCCAACCGCTTCTCGATGCCCTCGACCAGGGAACCGACGGGAACGTTGAGCAGTTCCGCGGCTTCGTGCAGGCGTTGCTGTTCGGATCGGATCAGCTTGATCGTTTCCTCCCCGGCCACGGCTTCGATCCGTCGGATGTTCGAACCGATCGAACCTTCCGAGACGATCTTCACCGGACCGATGTCGCCCAGCGCGTGAACATGGGTGCCACCACAGAATTCGACGGACGGGCCAGCGCTGAGCACCCGGACCCGGTCGCCGTACTTGTCTCCGAAGAAAGCGATCGCTCCCATCTCCTCGGCTTCGTCGCGCGATACCTCGGGATGTGGGCTCTCCGGATTCTTCAGGATTTCCGCATTGGCCAGATCCTCGATCCGTTGGATCTGCTCGGCGGTCAGAGCCTCATAGTGCGAGAAGTCGAAGCGCAGGCGATCGGGCGCAACGAGTGAACCCTGCTGTTTTGCCCCTTCGCCCAGAACCTCGCGGAGTGCCCAGTGGATCATGTGGGTAGCGGTGTGGTGACGACGGATCTTGTCGCGTCGCTCAACATCGATCGAGGCGACGACCGTGTCGCCGGCGCCGAAGTCTCCGGACACGATTTCAACGATGTGGCGATGAATCCCGGGCACGGCGTAGACGGTGTCGAGTACCCGCGCCTCGGCGATCACGGCACCGGCGTCGTCGGTTTTCACGATCGATCCGGTGTCGCCGATCTGGCCACCAGCCTCGGCGTAGAACGGACTCTGGTCGAGGAAGATGCTGACCGGTTCGTCGTCACCGCCGGTAACCGCAAGCGTCTCGGCTGCGACATTGGTGAGGTGATCCCGACCGACGAAGACGGTGAGTTGGCCGTCTTCGACCAGTTCTGCGACCGCATCGGCATCGGATGCGATCACCGCCCCCTTCTGAGCTGCTTTGGCACGCTTGCGCTGCTGGGACATCTCGATATCGAACCCGGCCAGATCCACCCCGAAGCCTCGCTCGGCGGCCACCTCTGCCGTCACCTCTTTGGGGAAGCCGTAGGTGTCGTGGAGCAGGAAGATCGTCGATCCCGGCACATCGGCCCCCGCCTCGAGATCGGCGAGTTCATCGTCGAGAATCTTGAGACCATTGGCCAGGCGTTTGCGGAACTGGGTTTCCTCCCGCTCCACCACCTGGCGTATGAGCTCGTGGTTCTTGACGATCTCGGGATAGTCGGCACCCATGATCTCGACGACCGCGTCGATCAGGGTGGGTGAGATGATGTCGGTGACACCGAGCAGGTAGGCGAATCGGGTAGCCCGGCGCATGATGCGCCGCAGCACGTAGCCGCGATCCTCGTTGCTCGGAAACACACCGTCGGAAATCAGGAACGTGGTGGTGCGGGCGTGTTCGGCCAGCACCCGAAGGGCGAGGTCGCTGTTGTCGTCGGCGCCGAGGGCATAACCCGTCACGTCCGAAGCCACCTGGACGAGCCGTTCCATCTCGTCGATCTCGAAGACGGTGTCCTTGCCCTGCAGCACGCTGAGGATGCGTTCGAGGCCTGCGCCGGTGTCGATGCTCGGTTTCGGCAGCGGTTTGGAATTGCCCTCCGCATCGGTCTCGAACTGCATGAACACCAGATTCCAGATCTCGATGAAGCGATCCTCGGCATCGGGATTCTCGGGACCACCATCGGGGCCGTACGCCGGACCCTTGTCCCAGAAGATCTCCGAACACGGACCATTGGGACCGGTGTCGGCCATGCGCCACCAGTTGTCCTCGTCGAGACGTTGAATACGGTCGCGTGGCACACCGACCTTCTCGTGCCAGATGTCGGCTGCCTCATCGTCGGTCAGATGAACGGTGATCCAGATCCGGTCGGGATCGAGACCGAGCACGTTCGTGACAAACTCCCAGGCGTTGGGAATGGCGGTCTCTTTGAAGTAGTCACCGAAGCTGAAGTTGCCCATCATCTCGAAGAAGGTCAGATGACGGGTGGTTCGGCCAACCTCGTCGAGATCGTTGTGTTTGCCACCGGCCCGCACACACTTCTGGATGGTCACCGCTCGCGGCGACGGGGGTTTCTCATCGCCCTGGAAGTAGGGCTTGAACGGCACCATGCCCGAGTTGGTGAACAGCAGGCTGTTGTCGTGTGGGATCAGGCTGGCCGAAGGAATCGGCTGGTGGTCTCGCTCCACGAAGAAGTCGGAAAAGGCTTTGCGGAGTTCCTGGGCACGCACCCCTCCAGTCTACGGCCGACAACCCGACCGTCCCCGATCAAATAGCTGTCGATCGAGTCACGGGACTTCCAGCCAAAGGAGCCTGATGGTTAGACTCCCAAACGATGACCAGTGACAGTCTGAGCCTGCTCGGCGAGGCGATCCGACGGCTGGCCGCCGCGCCGGTGTTGCTGGTCGCAAGCGATTACGACGGGACGATCGCCCCACTGGTCGACGACCCCTCGCAGGCAACAGCTCACCCCGAATCGGCAGCGGCCCTGCGTGCGCTGGCGAGCGCCGACCACACCTTTGCGGCGCTGATCTCGGGTCGAAGCCTGCACGATCTGCGCCGGGTGGCAACGATGGACGAGTCGGTCCGGCTGATCGGTAGCCACGGAAGCGAGTACGACGTCGGCTTTGCCGAAGATCTCGACTCCGGCGAAGTTTCTCTTCGCGAACGCCTGCTAGAGGAAATGCATCAGATCGCTGCAGACGACGGTGGACGGGTGGAAGAGAAGCCCGCGGGACTGGCCTTTCATCTTCGCGGCCTCGACATCAACCACGCGGCAACGATCATCGACCGGATCAACGAGGGCCCCGCCAACTGGGACGGCGTGTACTCCCGAGCCGGACACGATGTGATCGAACTGACGATCACGTCAACCAACAAGGGCACCGCCCTCGAACGGCTGCGGGGCGAGGTGGGTGCAACCGCGGTTCTGTTCATCGGTGACGACACCACCGACGAAGACGCGTTCGCCACATTGAGTGGACCCGATGTCGGCATCCGGGTCGGAACGGCGCAGACCACCGCCGAGTTTCGCGTCGACTCACCCGAGACCGTCGCTCGCATCCTGGCGTTGATCGCCGAACTCCGAGCCGACTGGTTGAGCGGCGCCGGCCTGCAACCCATCGAGAACCACTCGATCCTTTCCGATAAACGCACAGCAGCGATCGTGGACCCCGATGCAAAGGTCGTGTGGATGTGTGTTCCCCGGATCGATTCGGGCGCGGTCTTCGCCGAGCTGCTCGGCGGCCCGACCGGTGGATCGTTCTCCATTGCTCCGAGGAACGGATCGCCAGCTCTGGGTCAGCAGTATCGATCCGGCTCGATGATCCTCGAAACCCGCTTCGAAGACTTCACCGTGACCGACTATCTCGACGTGTCCAGCAACCGTTCGCTCGAGTTCGCGGGACGTACCGATCTGATCAGAGTGATCGAGGGCACCGGCGAAGCCGTGATCCGATTCGAGCCGAGGTTGGACTTTGGCCGAATCCCCACAGCTCTCGAGCTGGCCGATGGTGGTGTGCGCATCTCAGGAGCCGTGGATCCGCTGGTCCTGCGCAGCAGCGGTCGCGGGTGGGAGGGCGCCGATTGGGTTATCGAGACAGTCGGGCACCATCACTCGGCCTCGGCTGTCGTGGACCTTATGAAAGGACCTGTGGTGCTGGAGATGCGGGCCGGTACCGATTCGATCGAACCCCACCCCCGGCCCGAGCTGGACCGCCAGGCTGACTCGCATCAGTTCTGGCTCGACCGCTCCGAGCCGTTGGACCGCACGCCCCACTATCCGGACCTGGTATCCCGAAGCGCCTCGATCCTTCAGTCACTTCAGCATGGACCAACCGGCGCCATAGTTGCGGCTGCTACTACCAGCCTGCCCGAGTATCTCGGTGGCGTTCGGAACTGGGATCTGCGGTACAGCCGTGTACGCGATGCCGCGCTTTCGTGCATGGCACTTCTGGAACTGGGGTCCACAAACGAGGCGCGACGGTTCGTCGACTGGATGATTCGAATCTTCGACGTCCGACCCGAGACCGATCGACTCTCTCCGATCTATCTGGTGACCGGACGCCATCTTCCACCCGAGGCCGAGATCACCGGCCTCTCCGGGTACGGCGGCTCTCGACCGGTTCGGGTCGGCAACGCCGCGGATATGCAGGTGCAACTCGATCTGTACGGCTACCTGCTCCAGCTCATCAATGCGATGCGAAATCGCCGTGTGCAGTTGACGATCAGCGACTGGCGGCTCGTCGAAAACCTCGTCGTCTCCACCGCCCACCGCTGGAACGAGCCCGACCACGGCGTGTGGGAGTCTCGGGTTCACGCTCGCCACTACCTGCATTCGAAGGTGTATTGCTGGCTGGCGGTCGACCGGGGAATCCGCATCTCAAAGTCGTTCTGTGATCGCGTGCCTTCCACGTGGCTCAAGCTGCGGGACGAGATCGCCGAGGATGTGCTGGAAAACGGGTGGAACGAGGATCGTCAAACCTTCACCGCCTGGTACGGCAGCGACGATCTCGACGCTGGGGCGCTATCGGTCGGACTATCCGGCCTGCTGGCCCCCGACGATCCACGTTTCGTGTCCACCGTCGATGCGGTCAGCCGCGAACTGCTGGTCGACGGCACGGTGATGAACTACCACACCGACGACGGCCTTCCGGGGCGACGTCATGGCGTGCACCTCGCTACCTCGTGGTTGGTGGATGCATTGTCGCTCGTTGGTCGTGCCAGTGAAGCAAGCGAGCTTTTTCATCGACTCGCCGCCGATGCCGGTCCCACCGGTCTCTTCAGCGCCCAGATCGATCCTGAAAAGCGTCGTGCCTTGGGCAACGCGCCGTCCGCCGCCGCCCACGCCGGATTCATCATGAACGCAGTACATCTGAGTCGATAGACGTCGGCGGCGGCGCTGCCATATTGCGTCGCGCCAGCACATTCTTCGGTTCTGTCGTTCTCAGAGCACACCCAGTGTGCTGGCCCGACGATTTTTGGGTGGGTTTAGCCGAGCTTTTCGAGGGCGGCTTCCCACTCGGTCAGACTTCGTTGAAGTCGACGTTCCACCGTGTCGTTCTTGTCGATCAGCTCGTGCATCCGCTCGGTGTCGGCGTACACCTCCGGGTCGGCCAACTGCCCCTGCACCTCGGCCAATTCGGCCTCGAGTTTCTGGACCGCAGCCTCCAGTTTGTCCACCCGCTTGCGCAGTTGGCGTTCCTCGTTCCCCGACATCGCCGGCTTCTTCTTCGATGGCGGTGCTGGCTTCTTCGGACTTGGGGGTTTGCTGACGGCCGAGCCATTGTCGACAGCCTTGGTCGGCGCGGCCTTCTTGATCGCGCCGGCCTTGCGACTGAAGAGATGTTCCTCGATCTCGTCGTAGAACACCGCCTTGCCGTCCCGCACTTCCAACACCTGCTCGGCAACGTTGCGAATGAGATGACGGTCATGGCTGACGAGCAGGACGGTGCCGGGATACACCCGCAGGGCGTCCTCGAGAACGTCGCAGCTGGGGAGATCAAGGTGGTTGGTGGGTTCGTCCAGGATCAGGAGATTCACCGGATTACACATGGTCTCCGCCAGTGCCAGTCGAGTTCGTTCGCCACCCGACAATTGGGACACTCGCCGCTCGACTGCGTCACCGCGGAATCCGAATGAACCCAGCACGCTGCGAACGTTGCGTTTGGCATCGAGGCTTTCACCAACCGACATCCGGAACTCCTGCTCGACCGTGTAGTCGAGGTTCAAAGCATCAACTTGGTGCTGAGCGAAGTAGGAGATGTCGACGTTGGTCCCGATGGTGATATCACCACTGCGCGGTTGCAGCTGCCCGAGGATGGCCTTGAGGATCGTGGACTTGCCAGCACCGTTGGGCCCGATCAGGGCCAGTTTCTGGCCCCGCTCGACCACGATGTTGACGTCGCTCACGACGGAAGGTTCGTCGTCGTACCCGAAGTCGCCGTCTTCGATTTCCACTACTACCCGGGAGGACCGCCGGGGTTCGGGATAGGAGAACCTGAGCTTCAGATCGGCGTCCCTCGGGACCTCGATCTCCTCCAGTTTCTCGAGCGCCTTAATCCGACTCTGCACCTGACGGGCCTTGGTGGCCTTGTACCGGAACCGTTCGATGAACTTCTCAGCGTGGGCTCGCTGGCGAGCCTGATTGGCAGCCTTCGCTTCGATCTGGGCCAAGCGCTCCTCCCGCTGAACCACGAATTCAATGAACCCCCCGACGTATTCGGTGGCGGTTCCCCATGCGACCTCGACGACCCGTTCAGCTACGGCATCGATGAAGTCTCGATCGTGACTGACGAACAGCAGCGAACCGGGAAAGGCGTTGAGTTGGTCCTCGAGCCAGCCGACGCTGTCGACGTCGAGATGGTTCGTCGGCTCGTCGAGCACCAGTACATCGGGCTTCTGCAGAAGCAGGCGGGCCAGCGCCGCCCGCATTTGCCAACCGCCGGACAGCTCCTGTAGCGGCCGGTCCATGGCCTGGGTTGTGAAACCCAGACCACCGAGGATTCGTCGCGCTTCGGCTTCGATCTGATAGCCGCCCATCTGCTCGAACCGGCTTTGCAGCGATCCGTATCGTTCGAGCCGCTCTTCGTAGTCGGGGTGATCGAACTCACCCAGCAGAGCGCCGACGTCGTTGATCTCCGCTTCCATCTGGCGGAGATGGTTCGCCCCGCCCAGCACTTCGTCGAGCACCGTCCCGGTCCAGGACTCGGTGAGCTCCTGGGGCAGGTACCCGATCACGTAGTCGCTCGGTTTGTGAACGGTGCCGGCGTCGGCTTCCTGAACACCCACGACGATCTCCATCATCGTGGTCTTTCCGGCCCCGTTACCGCCGATCAGTGCGATCCGGCGGCCGGGACGCAGTTCGAACGTGACGTTGTCGAACAACAGCCGGTTTCCGTGTTCCTTCTTGAGTCCTGACACGGTGAGCAAGTGGTCCAGTGTAGGAGTCGGGTCGCCCCGGCCCCCGGACTCCGTCGACCTAAACTGAATGTTGTGAACCTGCTCCCCAACAGCGTGAAGAAACTCTGGCGCATCAGTGGCGCCGCAACCGGCGCGTTCCTCGGCCTCATCGTGGCGGGAGTGCTCGGTGCGTTCATCAACGTGATGGAGTTTCCCGAGATCCTCTACATCGCGCTGATTCTGCCGTTCGCAGGCGGCATCGCGCTCGGCGTCTGGTGGGCGGGCGTGAAGTTCCGGAACTGGGGCTGGCAGATCACCGAACGCTGGATCGAAGCGAAACGCGGCGTCCTCGCCCATCACCGGGTTGTCATTCCCCGCAATCGGATTCAGACGATCACGACCAATAGTGGTCCGATCGACCGGATGCTCGACCTCGAGACGATCACGGTTCATACCGCCGGCGCCGGAGCTCCAAACCTCACCATCCCGCATCTGGGAACCGCAACGGTCCGAGAGATTCGGACCGCACTGGGCCAGGGCGTCAATGACTGACCTACCCGCCGGATCGTCACCTCCGCCGCATCCCTTCGACCAGGGCGCGGTCCCGCCTCCTGCGACCGCTCCGCCCCTCTCGACCCCCGTCACGACGCCCGATGCGTCGTCCGCCGTTCCACTCGATGGGCCTCCAACCGCAATCGGGGAGGTTCCGATCGGCGACGTCGAGTGGAAACGACCCCACCCCTACACCCTGATCATCGAGTTCATCTCGTCGGTGCGGGACCTGATCCTGCCCATCATTTTCATTTTCATGCAGGGAAGTGGCGACAGCGGCTCGGTCCTCGCCGAGGTGCTGCCCATGGTTGCGATCCTGCTTCCGGTGGGATTCGCCGTGGCCCGCTACTTCACCACCCGCTACGCCCTCACCGATGAAGCACTGCTGCACCAGTTCGGCGTGCTGAAGAAGAGCAAACAGGTGCTCCCCCGGCGCAACATCCAGAACCTCTCCACCTCCGCAGGGCTCATCGCCCGAGCGACAAACCTCGTCGAGTTGACCATCAGCGATGCCTCTCAGGGCGGCGACATCACCCTGCGGCTCCTTTCGAACGAAGACGCCGAATCGTTGATGAGTCTGCTCCGGGAAACCTCGGCGGCCGCACTGGTGACACCGGAGTCCGCCGACGGCCAGACCTTGGATGGCGCCGCCGACGGGTTCGCTCCACCTTCGGCGGCACAGGTGATGGATTCGGATCCCATTCACACCCTCGACCTTGGAGACCTCTTCAAGTTCCGAACGGTCACCTCGGGCGGGCCGGTGCTCGCCATCGTGATGATCGTTGGGCTGGTGATCGCCTACTTCAGCTTCCCCGATCTGGCCGATGACCTCACGTTTTCCAGTGCGTTGTTCATCCTCGGCCCGCTGTCGGCGGTGCTCGTGCCGCTGCTCGCTCCCATGTTGTCGCTGGGTGGATTCCGCCTGTGGAGCGATCCGGACCGCCTGCGAATCAAGACCGGCCTGCTCACCGAGGTGCAGGTCAACGCCCGCCGGGAACGGATCCAGCTGGTGCAAGTCGACCGCCACGTACTGGCCCAGCGAATCGGGCTCGAGTCGGTCAAGTTTGAAACTGCCGACGTCGAGCAGGGCGGAGGCCAGATCTCATTCCTGGCTCCCGCCGTGGCCAGCGAAAGCTGGACAACGTTTGCGTCCGACGCTCTGGGCGAGGTTGAACTCGGCGAGGATGACCTTCAGAGGGTCAGCCCACTGACCCAGCGTCGTTCGCTGGTCCGATTCGGCTCTGGCGGAGTTCCCCTCGTCGCAGCTCTGATTGCAGCGACGATCGCCGCGCCGGGCAACAACGGTTTTGTGGTGGGTCTGGTCTCGCTGATCGTCATGGGTCTCTATGTGATGTTCGCGATGTGGTTCGCAGCCCGACGGGCCCGCCGTCTCGGATGGGCGGTAGGCCACGATCAGTTCCTGTTCCGGAACGGTGTCGTGGCCGAGAAGCTCATTCTGGTCCGCAAGGAGAAGCTGCAGGTACTTCGGATCAGTCAGAGTTTCTTCCAACGACGACTTGGCCTGGCAACGTTGACGCTGGGGACTGCCGGTCTGGGTCTCCTGGGTCTGGTCTCGCTCCCCGACCTCGAAACCGAGACGGCAGATCGACTTCTCCACGAATTGGCCGAAGCGTCCGCCGCGACACCACTGGCTCGCACTCTCTAAGGCCGACCTACTCCAGCGAGTCGAGGAGCGAGCGCAACTGTGTCGTGAGACCGGCGAGTTCGGTCCGGCTCAGGTGTGCGAAGAAGTCTTTCTCGAGGTCGTTCTGGCGTCGGTAGGTCCGCAGCAGGACCGCAGTTCCCTCGGGGGTCAACCTCACCCGCCGCAGCCGCCGATCGTTGGAGTCCATTTCCTTGATAATGAGGCCAGCGCCTTCGAGTGTGGTCAGCACACCCGACACTGCCGCGGTCGAAACTCCCGACAGTCGGGCAATCTGCCGCGGTTCCAACTCGTCGTAGACCCACACCGTAAACAGCACCCGAAAGCCGGCGGTCGAGATTCCCTCCGGTCGATGAACCGAGCTCTCGAGATGCCCCAGGTATTGGGTCGCCAATCGAAAGAGAAGAAACGATGCCGCGAACTCGTCGAGTTCGAAGCCACCCTCCTCGTCGAGGCGGTCCGTTGCTCTCTCCTCGAAGCGATCCATCTAACGAGGTGTGATTTGCAGGGTTCGGCCGCGGAACTCGGCAACGACAGTTTCGGTCCCATCCGGGCCGACGGTTGCAACCGCAACGTCCCAAATGCCAAGTTTCTTTCGAGCCTGTCGACGCTGCGCCGTGGCGCGGAGCCGGCTACCGACCGGGACCGCCTCCAGAAAGTCCACCTCCGCATGACTGGCGAGGGACGGAACGGAAAAGTTGCTGGCCCGACCCATGGCCGCATCGGCCAGAAGAAACATGACCCCGCCGTGGCAGATTCCGTGGGCATTGGCGAGCGACCCGGTGACCGTGACCTCAACGACGGCGGTTCCCTCCGACTGTGAAATCGGTTCGATTCCGAGCAACGCTTCAACCGGTTCTGGCACTGACGACTCCGCACTCACCGGCCGAAGCGTAGACCAACCGCCACAGGATCAATAATCGTTAAGGCCTTGACGACCAACCATGACGAGAAGCTAGAATCCTCGGGGTGACAGACGTAACGACCGGATTTCATCGCCACGAGATCGAGACGATGCCCCGGGACCAGCTGGAAACGATTCAACTGCAACGCCTCCAAACCACGGTCAAGCGACTACGGGATAAGGCGCCGCTCATGACCGAGCGACTCGACGGAATCCCGGACCCGTCTTCACTCGACGACCTGCGAACGTTTCCTTTTCTGCGCAAGTCCGACCTTCGCGACAACTACCCATTCGGACTCTTCACCGTCGAACGCCACGAACTCGCCCGCATTCACGCCAGTTCGGGCACCTCCGGCAAACCGACGGTTGTCGGTTACACCCGGGAGGACCTCGACATATGGCATGAGTGCGTCGCCCGGTGTCTCCGAGGAGCGGGGATCGAGCCGGGTTGGTGGCTACACAACGCCTACGGCTACGGACTCTTCACCGGCGGCCTTGGCCTCCACGGTGGTGCCGAGGCCGCGGGAATCGGCGTTGTTCCCGTCAGCGGCGGCAACACGGACCGCCAGCTCACGTTGATCGAGGACTTCGAACCCGAGGCGATCTGCTGCACGCCAAGTTATGCCCTGACCCTCGCAGAACACCTCGCCAACCGTGGCGATGGAAACTCGCTGAAGGTTGGCGTTCTGGGAGCCGAACCCTGGACCGAGGAGATGCGTCAGTCCATCGAGGCTGCGCTCGACGTGATCGCAGTGAACATCTACGGGCTTTCCGAAGTGATCGGCCCCGGCGTCAGCTGTGAGACCGCCGACCGGCAGGGTCTGGTCATCATGGAGGATCACTTCCTCCCCGAGATCGTTGATCCCGAGACGGGTGAGCCTCTGCCCGACGGCGAGGTGGGAGTGCTGGTAATCACCAGCCTCACCAAGCAGGCGTTTCCGATCCTGCGCTACTGGACCGGCGATCTGTGTTCCATCACCAGGGAACCTTCGCCATGTGGTCGAACCCACGCCCGAATGAGCGCCATCGTGGGCCGAGCCGATGACATGTTGGTCATTCGGGGCGTCAACGTCTACCCCAGTCAGGTTGAACACACCCTGCTGTCGATCGATGGCGTCAGCCCGCACTTCCAGCTGGTCGTGCGACGGGAAGGAACCCTCGACACCCTTACCATCCGGTGCGAGCGCACCGATGCTTCTAGCGACGCCGACGCCATTGCCAAGAACATTGCAGGGGCGATGAACTCTTCACTCGGCATCGGCGTCTCGGTGTCGATCGAGGAGCCGGGTTCCGTGCCCCGATCAGAGGGCGGGAAACTCTCCCGCACCAAGGACGAAAGGAATCTATAGATGACTCGCACATGGTCTGACCTCGACGACTTCCAAGCCTTCATCGACGGGGGTGGCATGGTCGAACCCAACGACGACATGCCTGCGCCCTATCGGGATGAGGTGTTCCGATTCATAGAGTTCCACGCCAACTCCGAACTGATGGGTGGGCTCACAGAACGGGACTGGATCCCGCGAGCTCCCGGCGTCCGGCTCAAGCAGATCTTCCTCGCCAAGACCCAGGATGAGATCGGCCACGCCCATCTGCTGTACCAGGTCGCCGCCGACATGGGCCTGAAGACACGAACGGAGATGCTGGAGCAACTCTTCGACGGACGAAGCCGCTTCCACAACGTCTTCCACTACCAGGCCGTCACGTGGGCAGATCAGATTGCGATCGCCTACCTGGTCGATGCTGCCGCCTTTGCCTCACAACGAGCGGTTTTCGCAGAATGCACCTACGGGCCGTACAAGCGGGTTCTCAAACGAATCGTGTCGGAGGAGGGATTCCATATGCGTCACGGCGAGGAGATGCTCCTGCGTCTGGCCGAGGGCACCGACACCCAACGATCGATGTTCCAGGATGCCCTCACCCGATGGTGGTGGCCGGCCGTCCAACTCTTCGGCCCCGACTCTGACCCCAACGACCCGTTGTTGCGCTGGAAGATCAAGAGCCAGACCAACGAGACTCTGCGACACGCCTACATCCAGAAGTATGTTCCCCTGCTGCAGAGCTACGGCTTCGAGATCCCGGACGACAATCTGCGGTTTGATGCCGAAGCCGAAGACGGCAAGGGCGCCTGGCTCACGACCGACATCGACTGGGAACCACTGAAAGCAACCATGCGTCAGGGTGGGCCCGACAGCCGTCGACGTATCTCCACGGCTGCGGCCAACTACGCCGATACCGCGTGGGTGCGGTCGGCCCTCGAGCCGAAACCGGTCGCAGCGTGACCGCCCTACTCGATCGGGTTACCGCCGCGGTCGGTTCGGTCCACGACCCCGAGTACCCGGGGGTCTCCATCGCGGAACTCGGTCTCGTTGAAGACGTGGCCGTCACCGGTGATCGAGCATCGGTGCAGATGATCCCTACGTACGGTGGGTGTCCGGCTCTGAACTTCATCGCCGAGGACGTCCGGACGGCCGTCACCGCTGTTCCCGGGGTCGAGGTGTGCGACGTCGAATGGCTTCGGTCGCCGATCTGGACTCAGGACCGCGTGGCTCCTCATGTCGTTCAATTTCTCGAAAGCGAGTTCACCGTGACCCTCCGCCGTACGGACGGAACGCTGGTGTGCCCCGTTTGTGGTTCCGGCACCGTCCGCGACACCAGTCCGATGGGCCCGAGTCGATGCCGCTCGCTGGCCTACTGCGACGACTGCCGCAACCCGGTAGAGGTCATGCGATGAGAACCTTCGAGGTGTTCCTGAAACGTCCGGGCAAAGATGAGTTCCGGCATGTCGGGTCAATGCAGGCTCCCGATCCCGAGATGGCTCAGGTGCTCGCCCGCGACTCCTACTGCCGACGGGGCGAGGGAGACCAGATGTGGTTGGTGGACCGGTCTGATGTGGTGGAGGTCGACCAAGAGGTTTTGGCCACCACGACCGACCTGGCCCATCGAACGAATGACGGCAGCGCCGTCGCCGCCCGCCGCAAACAACTCCGGGCCGAGGGGGCATCATGACATCGCTGGATCTTTCTCCCGCCGCCCGCAGCTACCTGCTCGCGTTCGCCGACGACGAACACATGGTGGGTTCACGCCATGCGAACTGGATCGGGATGGGCCCGTTCCTCGAAGAGGATCTGGCGTTCTGCTCGATCGCCCAGGACGAATTGGGTCATGCCTTGGCTCTCTTTGGGCTCTTCGTTCCACCTGAAGAC
>CALGOA010000124.1 GCA_937958015.1 uncultured Acidimicrobiales bacterium
CGGTGAACGGCCCCACTACAAGAGCGTTCGCCACGCTGCGCGGAAGGCGAGCGCAGGCGAGAATTACGGCGCGTAGGGGCAGTCGGTTGCAGGGTTGCCGGTGGGGGTGGCGGGGACGAGGGGTGCTGCGGAGAAGGCCGAGCGTGGGGGAGTGGCGGTTCCGGTCACGGTTCCTGCAAACCAGTTTCCGTCGATCAGAAGGTCGGGGGCTGTTCCGTCGATGAGGATGCCGTCATCGTCAAATAGTGAACTGGTCGTGTACACCCGTGAGTCGGACCATTCGACCGGTGGCATCACCGTCTGCTGCAGCGTCGCGTTGGACCCGAGCAGTGTGTTGCCCACCAGAACGGCTCGGACCGGGCCGTTCTTCAAGGTCGGTGGGCCGGATGTGATGCAATTCCTGACGATGGTGTTGTCGGCTCCGGCGGTGCCGGCGTCGGTGAGTTGCACCCGCTGGATCACGTTTCCTTCGACCAGGTTCGCCACTGCGTATCCGTGGAACGACATGTCGGCCGGCCCGCCGTTGGTGAAGTTGGGGTGCCGGGGTTCGGTCGACACGTTGTAGGCGACAACATTGGCGGTCGCGCCGCCGTGCAGGAGCATGCTGTGGCGCAGGAGGCTCAGCTGATTCTGCATGAACAGGCATCCGGTAGTGTTATTGGCGATATTGAGCCCGTATCCCTGTCCGCCATCGCCTTTGTTCGTTGCCTCGACCAGCGTGTTTTCACGTACTTCACATCGATATGACTGTCGACTGTAGATGTGCGATCGGGTTGCGAATTCGCTGGTCACGCCGGTGACCCAACTGTTCGCACTGTGGCGCAGGACGATGTGATAGTCCACGTTCACACCTGCCGCCGGGGCCATCGAAAGATTCTCCAGGCCCATGCCCTGGCCGGCATCGAAGGGACTAAACGCGGCACCGGTCAGGTCCTGCGCCAGGGCATCGGCGATGTCGATCGTCCAGTCGGATCCTGATGGAGACACGCCGGTCACTTCGACGATCTGACCCCCTTCGCCAGTGGGGCTCGACCCTCCGCGTAGAAGCGCATGCTGTCCAACCGACGGCGGTTGGTTCGTTCGGATCGTGAGCGAACGCGTGCCCGGTTGGCCGGATGCGACAACACCGCCGTCGCGGGGATAGCCGCCTCCCAGTTCGACCCCGGCAACGTTGTTGGCCGTGAAGGTGAGCCTCGTCGCATCCCGGCCTGCGCCTGCGAGCACCTGGCCGTCTGAAAGGTTGATCGTTGAAGAAATGTGAAGCTCCCCGGAGGGAAGTGACACGACACCTCCGCCAGCACCTAACGATGCGAGGGCTGCCGCGATCGCTCCGGAATCATCGACGCCGTCATCGGCAACCACGCCGAAACTTGTCGCCTCGATTCGTGTGGTTGGCCTCCAGTTGACGATGTCCAAGCGCACGCCCGGATCAGCGGCCCAGTCGTATGCCCACCCGTCGGAGGTCCTGGGCGGGCCCTCTCCCGCTCCGGGTGAAGGGCTTCCGCTCGGGTCTTCCAATTGTGGGGGAGCGGCCCGTTCACCGCTTCCCTGGTTGTTGGAGCCGCTGTCACCCTCATCGGATGATTCGCCCTGTTCGACTGGTTCGGTCGGCGTGGTCTCGGGCGAGGTCGTGTCCGTGGCGGGAACTGTGGGACGAGTGGACGGTGTCGGAGTCTCGCTCGACGGTTTGTCTTCGGGGGATTCCTCAAATGCCAACTGTTCGGGAGTGGGGATGGTGCCGGGAACGATTTGTGTCGCCGGGCTCAGCGCCACCGACGCGATCACAAACGCCGCGACGAGCCCCAGTGCAGTCGCGATGTCCAGCACTCGCGAGGATGTCGACCGTGGATCCACGCCGATTGCAACGACGTCGATTCACCCCAACTTGAGCAGCGAGATCGAGACGCTCACGAAGAGTGAGAATGAACGATCGAGTGGTTCGAGGCCTGTAAGCAGGGAACTCTCGAAATAAAACAATCCGGTTGGCTGGAGCGAGACGTATGGACAAGCGAAAATGAGGCCCTCTATCGTCCGCGAACACTCTGGGTGAAACTACCGGAGCACTGTTTGTTTATCGCTGGTCAGGGTACAAAGTGTGCGGCGATAACTGAGCCATAGGGACTACGTGTGGAGGCGGCCCGTTCTATGAGTCAAACGACATTCATTACGATTTTTGCTGTCGTGAACATAGTCCTCATCGGGCTCTTCTTTTTGGCCTATCGGCTCTTCCGCTCAGATCCCTCGCCCACCGTCAGTGACCCTCTTGGTGTGCCACGGGTAGCGAGGGTCAGCGGAGTCATCGGTACCCTTAGTGACGAGAAGACCTCCGGCAGTGCGAATCGCGGAAAGGTGTCGCAGCCGGCCGTAGCCGCGGTGGCGAGCGCAGGTCCGGTAAGTCCCGGTGTGTCGGAAGCCAGTCCGGCTGGAACAACCTCGACCGAGACGGTCGAGTCTTCGTCTACAGACGACGCCGGGTCTTCCACGGCGATCGTCGAATCCACGCACGAGCCTGAGGCGATGAACGCCGCCAGCGGAGACACCATCGTCGATGCGATGTCCCGCACTAACGCACCGGACCCGCTCGACTTGCCAGGACTGTTCGTCATCGATACCGGGCTGCGCGCCCGGACGGGTAGCTGAGCGGGCCAGAAGCGAGGGCGAAAACATGTGTGGAATTTCAGGCGAACATCGGCGCGACGGAAACGTGCCATCTCATCAGCAGCTTCTGGCCATGGCCGAGTCGATGCATCATCGGGGACCCGATGATGACGGTTTCTTGCAGAAACCAGGTATCGGTTTTGGCTTCCGCCGATTGTCGATCATCGATCTCGAGGGCGGAGCCCAACCGCTGGTTGGATGCTCTGACGACATTTGGATTCAGGGCAACGGTGAGATCTACAACTACCGCGAACTTCGTACCGAATTGCTGCGCCGAGGACATTCCTTCTCGACCGACTCCGATATCGAGGTCATCGCTCACGGCTACGAGGAATGGGGCGACGCCGTGTTGGATCGCCTCAACGGGATATTCGGTGTTGCGATCTGGGACGGACGTGAACAGCGTCTGCTGCTGGCCCGCGACCACCTGGGCGTAAAGCCGCTCTACTACCTCGACTCCGGCAGCCGTGTCCTGTTCGGATCCGAGATGCGCGCCATTCTGGCGAACCCTGAGGTCACGACCGAACTCGACCCGGACGGGCTGCGCCTGTTTCTGCACTTCGGCTACGTGCCGGCCCCTCACACGCTGGTGCAGGGGCTGAAGAAGTTGCCGCCCGGGCACATGCTCGTTTCGGATGCCAACGGCTCCAAGCTCCGTCGGTACTGGAATCCACGGCGCGAGATCAACGACTCGATCACCGTCGACGAGGCAGTGGAGATATACCACGAGTTGACCAACGCTGCAGTGGAGCGGCAGATGGTGAGTGATGTTCCGGTCGGCATTCTGCTCTCGGGCGGGGTCGACTCGGCGATGATTCTCGCAGCCGCCAGCGACCGCACGAACCAGCAGCTGTCGACGTTCACCGTCGGCTTCGGGGACGACTTCCCGATGGACGAGGCCCGTCAGGCTGCCGGCACCGCCGCGATGTTCAACACCGATCATCACGAGATCCGAATCAAACCCCGCAGTTTCCCCGAGGTCTTCGAACAGTCGCTGTGGCACATGGAGGAGCCCGTCCTCTCGCAGAGCACGTTCGCATTCCAGATGTTGACCGCGGAGGTCTCGAAGCACGTCAAGGTTGTCCTCACCGGACAGGGTGCTGACGAGCCATGGGCTGGTTATGACCGGTACATCGGTGAGCGGTACGGCGCCAAGGCCCGTTGGTTGTTCGGGTCGACCGCCGCTGCGGCTGGTGCCAACCTTCTGCCCGGTGGTGCTCGACTGCGCCGAGCAACCGCATCGCTTGGTCAATCCGATCCAGTGGAGAGGTTTACCGCGATCCACCAGGTGTTCAGCCCGGAGCAGATCGAACTCAACGCTCACGGTGCCCTCAGCAACGCTTCCGTGTCACCCCAGGATGCCATTCGTTACTGGCAGGAGCCGGTGGCTCATCTCGACCACTTCTCCCAGTTGCTCCACGTCGACAGCCGTATGTCACTGGCCGACGACCTGCTTTTCTACGGAGACAAACTGTCCATGTCGAATGGCGTGGAGGCCCGCGTTCCATTCCTCGATCGCGAACTCTTCGACTTCGTCGAGAGCCTGCCCCCCGCCTTCAAATTGCGGATGGGTCAGGGCAAATACGTTCACAAGTTGGTGGCCGAAAAGATGCTGCCCAGGGAACTGGTGCATAGAACCAAACGCGGCTTTGACACTCCGGTCGACCAGTGGTTCGCAGAAGACTTCGCACCGCTGCTCCAGGACAACGTTTTGGACCCCGGCTCACTTTGCTCATCAATTCTCGATCGGGAGCTCCTTGTAGGGCTGCTCGACGACCACATCTCTGGCCGGCGAAATAATCGTCGCCAGTTGACTGCGTTGCTCTCACTCGAGCTCAGCGCCCGGCAGGTTCTCACCCGGCCTGCCACACCCCCTGCCCAAAGGGCAAGAACACAAGTAACGGAAGTAGCAGTATGAACATCGCAATCTTTGGCCTCGGGTACGTCGGAACGGTGACGGCCGCCTGCTTTAGCGGATTAGGACACAACGTGATCGGGGTGGACACCAGCCCGGAAAAGGTCGCCAAGTTCAACGCCGGCACCAGCCCAGTGTTGGAGCCCGGTGTACCCGAGCTGCTGGCTGAGGGCCTTGCCGCCGGCCGGCTGCGAGCCACGATCGACGCGGCTGAAGCGGTCCAGAACACCGACATCTCCCTCGTTGCGGTAGGTACACCGAGCCGGGCGAACGGCGACATCGACCTCACCTACATCGAGCGCGTCGCAGCCGACATCGGCACCGCACTTCAGACCTCCGAGCGCGAAGGCCAGCACGTGCTCGTCATTCGCAGCACGGTCCTCCCCGGCACCGCCGACATTGCGGGCCGCATCCTGTCCGAGACCAGCGGTCGCACTCTCGGCGAGGGATGCGGGGTTGCTGTCAACCCTGAATTCCTTCGGGAGGGTCAGGGTGTTGCCGACTTCATGGAGCCCCCGCTGATCATGGTCGGGGCCGACGACGAGACCACCGCCAAGCTCGTGATGTCGCTTTACGACGGCATCGAAGCCGAGCGCATCGTGGAGCCGGTTCGGCTCGCTGAAATGGTCAAGTACGCAAACAACTCGTGGCACGCGACCAAAGTCACCTACGCCAACGAGATCGGTGTGATCGCTCAGAGCCTGGGGATCGACGGTACGCGGGTGATGGAGATCCTCTGCGCCGACACCAAGCTCAACATCTCAAAGGCATATATGCGCCCCGGGTTCGCCTTCGGTGGTTCGTGCCTTCCGAAGGACGTTCGAGCGATCACCCATGCCGCCAAGGCATCCGACGTCGCGGTGCCGCTCCTTTCGAGTCTCCTCGTCAGCAACAGCATTCACACCCAGCGTGTGATCGACCGCCTTCTCGACTGGCATCCGGATCGCATCGGGTTCACCGGACTGGCCTTCAAAGCCGGTACCGACGACCTTCGTGAGAGTCCGATCGTTGAAGTTGTCGAGCGGATGCTCGGTAAGGGTTTCGACTGTGTCATTCATGACGCCGAGGTCAACGCTCCCGATCTCATCGGTGGCAACCGGGCCTACATCGAGGCCGAGATTCCTCACCTCAATCGCCTCCTCATGGACGAACTGTCGGAACTCGTTGACGATTCCGACGTTCTGGTCGTAGCGAAGAGTAGCGACGAACTGGTCGAGCTGATCCGAGCCAACCCGGACAAGCCAGTGCTTGATCTGGTCCGACTACCCGAAGACATTCGGGTCCGTGACAACTACGTCGGGGTGGCATGGTGAGCGAACGACCGCACGTACTGCTCCTGGTTGAGAACGCCGCCGTTCCTCATGACCGCCGGGTCTGGAACGAAGCCCGCGCCCTTCAGCGCAATGGTTACGACGTCACCGTCCTGGGGCCCAAGAACAAGAAGATGGGTCTCACCGAATCTGACGAGGTGCTGGAGGATGTCACGATCCGTCGGTTCGCGATGCCCTTCGGTGGCCCGCGCAAGATCGACTTCCTGCTCGAGTACGGCTGGGCCGCTCTGATCGCCCACATTGAGGCCTTCCGGCTTTACCGCAGCCGGCCGTTCCAGCTGGTTCACGTTGCGAACCCGCCGGACATCTTCTTCGGTCTGAAGTGGATGCTCGGACGCCGCGGCGTCAAGTTCATCTTCGATCAGCACGACCTCAGCCCTGAGACCTATCAGAGCAAGTTCGAGGGCGAGCGCAAAGATCTCGTCAGCCGGGTTCTCACCTGGCTTGAGCGACGGACCTACAAGGCGTCCGATGCCGTCATCGTGACCAACGAGTCCTACCGCAAGCGGGCGGTCGGTCGCGGTGGCAAGGACGATTCCGATGTATTCACGGTCAGGAACTCGCCCGACCGCAACCTCTTCATCAAACGCGAGGCAAAACCGGAGCTGAAGGACGGCTACAAACACATGGTCGTGTTCGTCGGCACGATGGGGTATCAGGACGGCGTCCACGTGTTGCTCGACGCAGCTCGATACGTCCGCCAGGAACGAGAGCGGACCGAGATTCTCTTCGTGGTCATGGGAACCGGCGACTCCTACGAGGCGCTTCAGGCCCAGCACGAAGAACTTCAGCTCGGCGACGGTGTCCGTTTCACCGGTTTCATCCCCGACGACGAAATGCTCGACTACCTGTCGTCCGCCGACGTTGGGGCGGCCCCGGATCTTGAGAGTCCGCTGAACGACATCTCCACGATGATCAAGACGATGGACTACATGGTCATGGGTTTGCCCGTGGTCTCATTCGACCTGACCGAGTCGCGGGTATCGGCCGGACAGGCTGCCATCTATGCCAAGGCGCACACGCCCGAAGCCTTCGGTGACGCCATTATCGAACTCATCGATGATCCCGACCGTCGAGCCGACATGGCTGAGGTCGGCCGGGAACGGATCGATGGTCAATTGAGCTGGGACCACAGCACCCGCAACCTGCTGGCCGCCTACCGACGGGCCCTCGGCAAGTAATGGTGTTCGTGGGTCGCCACGCTGCACGCGTCGCTGGAATCAGCGTCGTTTGTGCCTTGATCGCTGGAGCGTGCTCCGGCGTAAGCGGCGACCCCGAAAACGCCGCTCCCGAGAGTGTCTCCTATGGCGGCTCGACACCGGCGCCAACCGTGAGCGACGATCGATACATCGATCTGCCGACCGAGGCATGGGCCGGCGCGGGTGCTGTAGTCAGCTATTCCGAGAACCGGTTCAACGTGGAGGACTTCGGAGCCGAGGCCAACGACTCTCAGAGCGACAGTGCGGCGATCAACGCCGCCATTCAGGCCGCTCGTCAGGCGGGCGGGGGAGTGGTTGAGATTCCCGAAGGGACCTTCGAGATCACCGAAACGATTCGGATGGTGTCGCGGGTGACGCTGAGGGGTCAGGGCCGAGCAACCCGACTCGAGTTGGATCTCGGTGACGAGAGCGGCGTTGGCATCAGTGCTACCGGCACGGCCGACAGTGAATGGACTTCGCTCACCGCCGATCTGGAAAGCGGTGATGTGTCGCTGCGACTGCCAGTCGCCGATGACAGCGTCGTCGTCGAGATCGAGCAGGCGAACACCGAAGCGATCGTCACCAAACCCGAGTGGGATGTTGAGTGGGGCGACGGGTCCGAGGGCGAACTCGTGGTGCTTACAGGCGTCGACGACTCCGGGTCGTTCACGACCGCGGTTCCCCTCCTCAGTGACTACTCGATCGATCGCAACGCCAAGGTCCGAGCGGTCCAGCCGGTCGAGGACGTTGGTATCGAGCGACTCTCGATCATCCGTCAGGATGAGGGGTACGGGCACACCATCTCGTTCCGTTACACCCGAAACGCCTGGGTAGACGATGTCGTGAGCACTCGAACCTCGTTCGCTCACATCGGTGTCGAGCAATCGGTGAACTGCACCGTGAGCGGGAACGTGCTCCACGACGCCACCGACTTCGGTGATGGCGGCCGTGCCTACGGCGTCAGCCTCGCCCGACACACCACCGGATGTGTGGTCGTGGACAACACCCTCTACGAGCTGCGCCATGCGCTGATCATCCAGCTGGGTGCCAGCGGAAACGTGTTCGCCTACAACCACGCCCGCGGCTCGGCCGGGTACGAGGACCGTCGTCCCCGGGCTGACATTTCGCTACATGGCCATTGGCCGCAAAAGAACCTGTTCGAAGGAAACATCGTCGATCGGATTGAGATCGCCGACTGGTGGGGCCCCGCCGGCCCGGACAACACCTTCCTCCGAAACTGTGTGCTCGATCACCTGATCCTTCTGGACTCGTCACAGGATCAGAACTTCGTCGGCAACATCTTCGGTGCCGGCGGAATCACGATCGACGACTCCGTGCAAACCACGACGTTCATATCGAATGTCGGTTCGCCGGATCAGAACTCCGACGGCGCTGAGACGCCGCCGGTTTCGCTGTGGCGCAGTACTGCGCCGCAGTTCCTCGGTGGCGAGTGGCCACCGATCGACCCGTCGCTGGGTTCACCCACCTGCGACATCCCGGCCTCCGGCCCATCCCCGATTGGCAACCGGTGAACCCATCTACAAGCAAGCACAGCGAGGGCGTGCACATGACAAACCATGCGAATGAAACAAATAATCTCCGGGTCGGCGTCGTCGGCTGCGGGTACTGGGGTTCCAAGCACGTCCGCGTGCTCTCCTCACTCCCGGGTGTCGAGGTCTCACTGATCGATCGGGACGAGGGCAAGCGTTCGGCTCTGGAGCCGTCGTTCCCCATCCGTCGATCGGTGGCTGAACTTGACGAGGTGATCGACGACCTCGATGCGCTGGTTATCGCCACCCCTCCGACCTCTCACTACCCGATCGCCCGCCAGGCGCTCGAAGCCGGTATTCATTGCATGGTCGAGAAGCCCTTCACTACCACGGTGGCCCATGGGCAGGAACTCATCGATCTTGCGGCAAAGAACGATCTTCGCCTCATGGTCGGACACACCTTCGAGTTCAACGCTGCTGTGTGGAGCCTCAAAGAGGCCACGGAGGACCCCTCGTTTGGCCGTGTCCGCTACATCAATTCGGCTCGCCTCAATCTCGGTCTGTACCAGCCCGATGTCGATGTGCTCTGGGATCTGGCTCCTCACGACATCTCGATCATCAACTACGTCCTCGGCAGCAGCCCGACTGCCGTTTCGGCGTGGGGCCTCAAGCTGATGGGTGAACGCCCGGATGTTGCGTACTTGAACATGCGGTATGACGACATCGACGTGAGCGCGTCGATTCACGTCAGCTGGCTTGACCCCATGAAGGTTCGCCGCACCACCGTCGTGGGTGAGAACGCCATGGCCGTCTACGACGACATGAATGCCGACGAACGAATTCGACTGTACGACAAGGGTGTCAAAACCGAAGGTGGCGCGACCGGCGACGGGCCCGGTATCCCGATGAGTTATCGCCACGGCGATATCCACTCTCCGTTCGTTGACTTCAAGGAGCCTCTCGGACTGGAACTCGGCGGCTTCGTCGATGCGATTCGGACCGGTACCCGCCCACCCGTCGACGGCCACAGCGGCCTCGATGTCGTAGCGGTGCTTTGCGCCGCCGAAGAGTCACAGCGCCAGGACGGCGCCTGGATCTCCACCACCCCGTCGGTGATCAATCTTGCCGATACCGCCATGACCCGAACCAACGGAACGAACGGAAACGGAGCCGTCACCAACGGCAACGGCTCCAGTTATCAGTCCGCTTAGCCCGAACCACGACCCGAAAGCACTACGGAAATGTCCAACACCATCAAGTTTCTCGATCTGAACACCACGCACGCACAGGTGCGGGGTGCCCTGGACGATGCCTGGGTACAGGCCATCGAAACCAGCGGTTTCATCGGTGGGAAGAACGTCGACCTCTTCGAGGCCGAGTTCGCCGCCTACTGCGACGCCGACCACTGCATCGGTGTCGGCAACGGCACCGACGCCCTCGAGCTGATCCTCGATGCCCTCGGCATCGGGGCCGGCGATGAGGTCATCGTGCCAGCCAACACCTTCATTGCGACAGCCGAGGCCGTCGCCCGAGTCGGTGCCACCCCCGTCTTCGTAGATGTGGATCCCACGACGGCTCTCATCACTGGCGCCAATATCGCACCCGCACTTACTGCGGCGACGAAGGCGGTCATGGCCGTGCACCTGTACGGCCAGACCGTGAACATGGACGACGTCCTCGCCGTCTGTGATCCGGCTGGTGTTAAGGTCATCGAAGACTCTGCGCAGGGCCACGGCGCCACCTGGCGCGGCCGCCGCGCCGGGTCGATGGGTATTGCGGCTGGGTTCAGCTTCTACCCGGGCAAGAACCTTGGGGCACTTGGTGATGGTGGTGCCGTTACCACGAACGATGCGGACCTCGCCGAGGCGATTCGCAGCCGTGCCAACCACGGTCGTTCCCTCAACTCCAAATACGAACACGATGTGTTGGGTCGCAACAGTCGCCTCGATGGTTTCCAGGCTTCAGCCCTACGGATCAAGTTGGCTGAACTCGATCGATGGAACGAGGGCCGCCGCAACGCAGCCGAGCTGTACCGCAAGAATCTCCCCGCATCGTTTGTGCCGTACGTCGAAATGGAGGATGCCCGCAGCGTCTACCACCTCTTCGTCGTTCGCACCACCGTTGTGCCCCGCGATGTTGTTGGTGAAGGTCTTGTGGCCGAGGGAATCCAGTGGGGAATCCACTATCCCATCCCGTGTCACACGCAGACCCCGTTCCGGGCCGATGTGGTTCCTTCGATTCCGGTAAGTGAGGAGCAGTCGGTGCAGATCATGTCGCTTCCGATGCACCCCCACCTGACCCCCGCCGAGGTCGAGCGCGTCTGCGCCGTGCTGGCCGCGATCGAAGCCGACCACGCTGGATCACAGAGCTAACGATGGTTCTCACAGCACCTCCAGAGCAACGTCCGGGCCGACCCGGCAACAGGGGATCCGCCCCTCTGCCCACGGTGATCGTCCCCGCCGACATTCGCCCCCCGTGGCGAGTCGTCTTCGGCGCGCTGCTTTTGGGGGTGCTGTGTGCCCTCCTTGGGGCCCAGGGCGCCTATCTGGTCGCCACCGCCCAAACCGACGTGTGGCAGGCCGTTGGCGAGATTGAAACCCGCAACCCGGATCTCTTCCCCGAAACGGTCGCCGTCGCGCTGGAGAGTCCAAGCCTGTGGAAGTCGGTGTCCTTCGTCGAGGGAATCTCCGACGAGGAATTTCAGAAGTGGTACAGCGCCGACGTGGTCGGTGGTACCCAGATCATCCAGATCAAGTTCGCAGATCCCGATAGCGACCGGGCCGTCCGCATCGTCGACGGCATCATCGATCGGTACTTCGCCCGTTACCCCCTCCCCGACGCGGTCGACCAGGTGTCGGTTATCGACGCCAGAATCAACGAACTCAAAGAGCAGGAGATTCGTCTGAGTCGTCTGCTCGCCGATCGTGACGACCTCACCCGAGAGGTGCAGATCGACTACCAGAACGAACTGTTGGCCAACCAGCGCCAGCAGACGGCCCTCTCTCTTCAGTTGAACGAGGTGGCCCAGCGGGTGCAGCGTCGGGTTGACACCCAAGCTCGCCGGCTGTCTCCGAGCGCTTACGTACTCGACGAGCCGATCGAACCCGCTCCGCTCAAGTCGGCGGTGTTCGGATTCGGCATCGGAGGTTTGGTCGGCATCGTGGCGATCTATCTGGCCCTACACCGGACCGCAATGCCACAGACGCCAGCGTTCAACGTCCATGACCCCGACGGCAGCCGGGCCCGATCCGCTCGGATGTATCCACCCGTTGGCCACCCCGTCGGTCGGTTCCTCAAGCGAGCGCTCGACATCGTCGCATCCGCAATGGTGTTGCTCGTGATGTCGCCGCTTCTTTTTCTCATCGCACTGGGGATCCGCCTGACCAGCCGGGGTGGCGCCTTCTTCCGTCAGGAACGCGTCGGTCGTATGGGTGAGACCTTCGAGATCCTCAAGTTCCGAACCATGACGGTGAACAACGACGACAGTGAACACCGGGCCTACATCCAGGCGATGCTTGAGAACGACGCTGAAGGCGACGGCAGTGTCCAAAAGCTGACCGACGCCCGGGTTACCGGCATCGGCGGTTTCCTTCGACGCTTCAGCCTGGACGAGCTTCCCCAGCTGTGGAATGTGCTGAAGGGTGACATGAGCCTGATCGGGCCCCGGCCTGCGCTGCCTTGGGAACACGAACTCTTCGATGCCGAACACCAGCAGCGGGTGCGAGCCGTTCCAGGTTGCAGCGGACTCTGGCAAACCTCCGGTCGCAACATGCTGACCATGAACGAAATGCTCGACCTAGATATCCAATACATCGAACGATGGGGCTTCCTCCGAGATCTCGGAATCCTGCTCAAAACACCGTTCGCCATCATCAGAGGAGACGGTGCGCGATGACCGCCATTGATCCAAACATCCCCAACTCCGGCGCCGACGGCGAGGTGGAGCTCCCAAATGTCCTCGATGACAATGTTGTCATCGAGTACGGGCCCGAGCGCGGCTCGCGCACCGGTCTGACCATGGGAGGGGACGCCCGGCTGCGATCGAACACGATTATCTATGGCGGCTCCACGATCGGCCGGGGACTCACCACCGGACACAACGTCATCGTCCGTGAAGAATGTGACCTCGGCGAAGACGTCAGTATTTGGAGTAATACGGTCATCGACTACGGCACCACGATCGGTGACCGGGTCAAGATCCACTCCAACTGTTACGTCGCACAGTTCACCGTGATCGAAGACGATGCGTTCCTGGCCCCAGGGGTGACGATCGCCAACGACCTGTACCCCGGCGACGACGACAGCGCCGACGTTATGGCTGGGCCGCACATCGGTGCCGGTGCCCAGATTGGAGCCGGTGTCACCCTCTTGCCGTACGTCAAGATCGGTGCCGGCGCCCTCATTGGATCCGGCGCCGTCGTGACCCGCGACGTTCCCCCCGGCATGGTCGCGATCGGCAATCCCGCTCGTGTGACCAAGGCCGTCGCCGACCTGGCGCCCATCGCCAGCCGCGCGGACGTGCGCCCACCCGATGCCGACTCAACCAACGACCAGACGGACCCCACCCAATGACCGACCTCAACGGAATCCAACAGATCGAGCGGGACGATCCGCGGTTCACGGCCATCGCCGAAGCAACCACATTCTCCGGGTTCACCGCACTAGCTGAAGCCGACCCCGAACGTCCGTCGAACCGACGGATCCTGGCGCTATCGCTCATCGCACTGTTCCTGGGCTTCTTCTTTGCTCAGGCCGCCTTCTTCGGGACCTATCTGTTGACCGACGAATATCGCGCCCGTACCGAGGTGCAGTATCGCGGTTCGGCCTGGACCGAGACCCAGAACGTTGCCGTTCAGAGTCGGTCACTGACCTCGCCGGTCGCCGAGGCGAATGGTGTTCCGATCAAGGAGTTCGAAGAGAACCTCGACGCCGGCCTGGTACCGGGCACGCAGATCCTTCGAATCGACTACATCGACAGTGATCGAGACCTCGCTCGTGCGATCGTGGCTCAGTTGGCGAACGACTACATCGACGAGATCTCTGAACTACCCAGCATCGACGCCCGCGATCTGCTCGAAAGTGAACTGGCCGAGATCAACGGTGAACTCGACGAAGCCCAGGCCCTCCTGCGCGACCTCGCCGCAGAGATCGATGCTCAGGCTGAGGAAGCCGACGAAACGGCAGCACCGTCTCAGGAACCGATCATCGTCGGATTCGATGGTCAGCCGGTAAGTACTGAGAACGCGGGAATTCGTGTCGAGCAGCAAGCAACCCAGCAGCTCATCAGTTCGCTCCGGGTTCGCAAGAACGATCTGGAGTTCCGCATTCTGGACCTCGACCTGCGAGGCCTGGAAAAGACAGCCAACGGCTCGCCTGAAATCGTGACCGATCCGTTTGTCTTCGAAGACCCGGTCTTTCCTCGGCCTCCTCTCTTCGCAGCCGTCGGGTTCATTCTTGGGCTCGCAATTGGTGGGTTGATCATGCTTCTCAACTGGAATCACACCGCATGGTCGAGCATCGACGCCTTGACTCGTCGCCTGCCCGGCGGTTCCGACGAGATTCGTCTCGACGAGAAGTAGAACACCGTGCTCGTCCGATCCAACAGCACCGTCGTCGGTGATTCCGCCACCTCGGCGGTCTGGACGCTCGTTTCGCGCGTCACGGGTTTCGGTCGGGTACTACTGATCGGCGCGATTCTCGGCCCGTCCTATTTCGGCAACCTCTTCCAGCTGGCGAACCAGATGCCGTGGATCGTGTTCGACCTTGCGATCGGGGCGCTGCTCGGGGCCCTGCTCGTGCCCGAACTGGTTCGCCATATCAGCGAGGGCGATCGGCAGCGCACCGAACGCATCGCTGGAGGATTTATGGGTCTGGTGCTCTCCGCGTTTACGACCATCGCGATCCTGGTGATGGTGTTCTCGACGCAGATCGCATCATTGTTCGCCATCACCATCGATGATCCGGCCACGAAGGAGCTGTTCATCCAGACCGCTCGACCGTTGCTCTGGCTCACAGCTCCGCAACTTGTCGGTTACGGAATCGCGATGACGGGGCAGGCCGTCCAGCACGCCACGGGTCACTACCTAGTCCCCGCCGCAGCGTCGATTCTGGAGAACATCACCGTGATTCTCACGCTGATCGTCTTTGCCATCGTGTTCGGTACTGGCGTCGATCTCGCCGACCTGCAGGGCGGCGAAGTGGTGCTGCTCGGACTCGGCTCGTCTCTCGGTGTTGCGCTGCACGCAATCGCCCAGATGGTTGGCGCCCAACGGGTCGGCCTCACCATTCGACCCCGCTGGGGCTGGACCGACCCCGACGTGCGATCGATCCTCCGCACCGCAATCCCAACCTCGGGCACGGCGCTCCTGAACGGCATGCGATTGCTCATCATGTTGATCGCATCGAATACCGTCGCCGGTGGTGTCGTCGCCTTCCAGTTGGCGCTCAACGTTCTGAACCTTCCGGTGGCACTGGGCTCGAAGCCCGTTGCCTACGCCCTGCTGCCTCGACTGGCCCGCCATTTCCAGGCTGGCGATACCGACGAGTTCAGCGACTCCTACCGTCGTGGTGTCGGCCTTGCGGCGATGATCAATGTGCCTGCGGCCGCCGCCGCACTAACCATCGGCTGGTTCGCCGCCGGTGCCGTAGCGGTCGGCGAAATGGACACCCTCGAGGGACGCCGGCTCCTGTCATTGGTTCTCGTAGGCATTGCGGGAGCGATCGTTGGGGAAGGTCTCCAACAGTTGGCCGTCGCCGCTTCCTACGCCAGGTCGGACCCCCAGGGCCCTCTGTTCAGTCTCTTTCTCCGCGTCTTTGTGACGTTGAACGGCACGTTCCTTTCGTTGTGGTTGCTGTCCGGCGCAGAGATCGTCCTCGGTATCGCGGTGTCGATGAGCATCGCCGACATCGCAGCGTCCGGGTATTTGCACCGGCGACTATCGGCATCGTTCTCCTTCAGTGCAGGGGCGTACGGTCTTTCCGGCAGCGTCCTGCGCACGACCGGAGCGGCTGCGATCGCATTCGGTCTAGGCGGCCTTGTGGCGTGGGCTCTCACCGCCTCCGATTCCTTCGATGCACCTGCCCCACGAGCGGGAGCGACCTTTGCGATCGTGGCGACCGCGCTCGTTGGGTTCCTGGCCATGCGGTCACAACTCGATGACGAGGTGCCGACCCTGATCGAGGAACTCCTACCCGGTCGGAGCGAACGATGAGCACGATGGAACGCACCGGTTCGCGTGAAATGCACGCGACCGTCGTCGCCCCGTTTGAACTCATGCGAGTCGACACCCAAGCCATTCCGGTGGAACGCACCAGAGGCTGGATCGACCACATGCTCGGGTTCTTCGTCGCCGCCCCGGCCGACCGTCGGTGGCTTCTGTGGGTGGCTCCGATCATCGCACTGGTCGCCGGTGCCGCTGCCTCAGCGGTGTCGATCCTCGTCGGTGCCGCGGCGATCGGGATTCTCGGCATCGCCATCCTCACGTGGAATCATCCCCCGATTGCGGCGTACGCCATGGTGGCCGTCGGGCCGGTCGTGGTGGGATTCGGGCGGGGTCAGGTGCTGCCGCTGCTCCGTCCCAACGAAGCGATGCTCTTCGGTTTGTGCGCCATTCTTGGGGCGCGCTGGCTCCTCTACAGCCGCCGCATCGTCTTCAAGCTGAACCGCATCGACCTTTGCGTTGTAGCCATTGTCGTCTTCGGCTTTCTCTTGCCAATTCTCATGCAGTTGGCCCGGCTTCGTCCCGTGAGTCCCGACGACATCTTCTATTCGCTGGTGTTCATCCGCATCGCTCTGTTGTACGGGTTGGTCCGGCACACGATCCGTACCCCCGGTCAGGTGCGAACCGCCATCGGGTTCGCTCTGGCAGCAGGTTCCTTCCTAGCCGTCGTCGGCGTGATGGACAGCACGAACGTCTTCGGCTTCGCGGAGAAGCTCAACCCGTACTTCCCGAACGACAACGCAGTGACCGACGATGGCCGTGGTGCAGCCTCAATCGGTAACCCGATCGGGTTCGGCGTCTATCAGGCCATCAACGCACTGCTGGCTCTGTCGATGCTGCTCGGCGGCGAACGGCCCCGGCGGATTCTGGCCATCCCGGCGTTGCTCTGCAGTGTCGCAGTGTTCGGCAGCGGTCAGATCGGTCCGGTGCTGTCGTTCCTGGTAGGGCTTGCCACGTTGGCGCTGTTGACCAAGAGCACCCGGCGCATGTTGTCGTGGGCGATGCCCTTCCTTCTGGTTGTGATGATCGTTGCTCTCCCACTGGCCCAGCGCCGAATCGCAGGCCTTGACGGCCGGGCGATCCCGTCGGCGGTGCGCGAAGGAATCGCACGGATCGAAGGTCCCGACGCCGGCCGGGCGTTCTTCAACGCCAATCCGGGCTCGAGTTGGGACGTGCGCCTCTACAACTTGGAGACCTTCTTCATCCCCGAGTTCAACGATCCGGTCAACGTTGCCCTCGGGGTGACCCCTCAGGCCCGAGTGTCATCGCCTCGTCAGAACGAGGAATTCATCTGGATTGAATCGGGACATCTCTGGCTTCTGTGGAGTGGTGGTGTGCCGCTCTTCCTCACCTGGTTCGCACTGATCGGCGTGGGCATGGTGACCGCCAGACAAACGATGCGGAACAACGTTGGGCCGATCGGCATCGCCGCCGGTGCCACCTTCGCCGTGTTGATGACGGTGAACGTCGCCCAGACGTTCGACCCGCACATGACCCTCCGGGGCACAGCAGACATTCTTTATCCGCTTCTTGCGCTGTCCGCCACTGGTCTGGTGGTGCGCCGAAGCATCCAGAAATCGGAGAAGACACCAGTGGAGATCGTCGCATGAGCCTGATCCGAAGAGAGGAACGACGGACCCACACCGGTTATGCGGTGTCTACGTCCCAGCCACCCGTCATCGATGTGTCCGATTTGGTCGTCCGGCCGATCGACGAAGGAGCGGCCGACTACATTGAATCGGCGAGCCTCGGCCGCAATGACCGACGGTCCCTGGAGCGGCTCGTCAAGCTGGTCGCTGAGGGTCACGGTCCCGCCTATCTGGTTTCACAGGCTGACGGTACGCCGATCCTCGCAGCGCTTCGTCTCGCCGGCGGGGCCAAGACATCACAACCGTTGCGTCGCACCTTCGGCGCCCACATTCCCTTCGTCGGAGAGCGGGAGCACCTTCTGGCTGAGCTCTGGCTCAATCCTCGAGTCGATGCGACCGCCCACGCTCGGGCGCTCGTGGCAGTCGCATTCGTCGACCCTCCCTCCTCACTCGCCAGGACCGTCACCGTGGTGCCTCGGTCCCTCGACCGTGAGCTGGCAACAGCCCTCGGTCTGGCGCAATTCGATCCGTACATCCTGTGCGTCGCTCACTTCGGTTGGAAGCGGCCATGGCGTAAGCGGATCGACTGGATCGGGCCGCCTCCACCGGCCCGATCCGTCATTTCTTCCGCGGCGACGGCTGTTGCGGACACAGACGAGCTGGACGGGCGCCGTCCACTCGATGCGATTCGAGCCGTACCACCGCTACGTCCGCTCCCTCAGGAGGCAACGCCATGACCCGGCGATCAAACCAAAACAAGAAACAGCACGTTGCTGAGAAAACGACCGAAGACTCCGGCGGGTCCACCGTCGACCTGGTCGCCGTCGGTGGGCAGCTTTCACAGGTTGCCGCCGCACTCGAACAGCTGGAACGCGAAAACACCCAGCTGGCCGATGCGCTGGCTCACGCCGAAACGCGGCTGCAGGTGATGAAGGATGGCGAACGGGCATTGATCGATGCGACCAATGCCGCGGAGTCCGAAGCGGCTCGACTCGCCGCCACGGTTGAACGGCGCGACACCGAACTGGCAGAGGCCGAGGCCGAGCTGTCCAAGGTTCGGTCCAGCAGGGCGGACTGGGAGTCGATGATTCTCACCGAACGCGACGCCGCGATCGAGGAGCATCAGGCCGAGCTCGTCAGCGCCCGCAAGGAGATCGAGTCTCTGGAGGCATCGCTCGTCGAGCTGGAGACCGCGCTGGCGATAGAACGACAGCGCACCGCACCCGATGCGCGTCTGGTGGAGCTCATGACCACGCCCGGAACATCCCTATTGGTCGACGGTGACAGTGTCGTAGCCACATCATGGCCCGGCGCCCGTCCCGGTGACCGCCGTCAACAGGTGGTCGACGCCGCACAGCGTTTCCACAAACGCCACGGCGTCAACGTGGAACTCGTCCTCGGTACAGCCGAGGGTTGGGATCCTGAGGCCAACTATCCGGAGGGGCTCAGGATTCGTGTGCCCCACAAGGGAATACCCGTATCGGCCTGTCTCGATCAACTCGCCCACGTCCACGGTGAAGTCGCACCCGTGGTCACCGTCAGTTCCTCGGTAGCCGAGGAACCGTGGATCTCGATTCCCCGAGCGGCATCGCTGCTCGGACTCCCGGTCCCACCCCAATTCATCGATCTCACTGAAGAACAAGATCTCGTACCAGCTATGGAGGCAGAGAAATGAAGACAACAACAATGAGGACGCTCTGGCGGGCGCTCTCGGCAGCAATGCTGCTCTCAACCCTGCTTGTGGGCTTCGGCGCCACAGGAACCGCATCGGCCGCTGAGCCCGAGGCATTGAGGACCATCGCCGCCGGCGACGACCACAACTGCTTCCTCGCTACCGGCGGAACCGTCTACTGCGTGGGAGACAACGACAGCGGCCAGACCGGCACCTTTACCAACAAAGCCGACGTGCCCGTACCGACACTCGTGCCGGGTATCACGGGAGCGATTTCGGTTACCAGCGGCGAGAACCACAATTGCGTTCTCTTCGCCGACGGAACAGCCAGCTGCTGGGGGAAGGGTGATCGAGGACAGCTTGGCAATGGCCAGAGTGGCCCGAGCTACACCTCGGCGACACCGGTGGCCGTCGGCGGCGTCACCGACCTCGTCTACATCAACGCCGGCGATCGCCACACCTGCGGCATTCGCAGCACCGGCGCCATCATGTGCTGGGGCGACAACACCTACGGCCAGTTGGGCTACGGGGTGATCGGCGGCTCATCCGCTGACCCGAACCCCGTTTCGGGAATCCTGAACGCTGAAAGTGTGTCCGGCGGACAGACTCACACCTGTGCCGTTCTCAACAACGGGAACGCCCGCTGTTGGGGTCGCAACAACCGCGGCCAGCTCGGCACTGGCGGAGCCGTCAACGAACTCGATGCTGGTGACCCCGCGCCGCAGTTCGTTGCCAATCTCACCAACGTAGACTCGATCGCAGCCGGTTGGAACCACACGTGCGCCGTCGCCAATGGCAACGTGCACTGCTGGGGACACAACGAATCCGGCCAACTCGGTGGTGGGGTTGACGAGAATGAGATCCGCAACAGCCCAAAGAAGGTTGACGGGCTGACCAACGTGATCCAGGTCGCCGTCGGTTTCCGCTATAGCTGCGCCGTCACCAGCGCGGGTGTTGCCTCGTGCTGGGGCGACAACACCGGTGGCCAGATCGGAAACGGTCAGGCTGGAGACAACACCCTCCCCAACAACCAGGGCAACCTGGATCAACCCACGCCGTATCGACTTCGCATCGATGGCGTCGCCGCCATTTCGACCGGCGATCAGCACACCTGCGTCACGGCCACCGCCGGCCTCTATTGCTGGGGTGACAACAACGACGGCCAGTTGGGTCAGGGTGATCTAGATGATCGTTACACCCCGATCGGGCTTGCGATTGCGGGTGGAACCCCGCCACCGCCTCCTCCCCGGTTCGAAACCGTGGACGAGATGGTTGCGGCGCCAGATTTCACCGTCGCCGATGCCGACACCCTGCGTTTGTACAACGCCTTCTTCACCCGTGACCCCGACATCGGTGGAGCCATTTACTGGGTCGATCTCACCCGGGGTGGCGCCGATCTGGGCACGCTCGCCTTCCAGTTCGCCGTGTCCGAGGAATTCAACAACACCTACGGAAGCCTCGACAACGCAGCCTATGTCGAACTGATCTACCGCAACGTGCTGGGTCGATCCTTCGACCAGGAGGGGTACGAGTATTGGCTCGGCCTCCTGAACGACGGTTCGCTGAACCGTGGTGGAGTGGTCCGATGGATCGCTGCCAATGCCGAGTTCAAAGACAACAACCTCTACGGCGGCAAGTAGCAGCTGGGTGAGCGGTAGGTCTCCCCATCCGGGGGGCATGTTGCTTTAGTACCGTCGGGTTCAACGCCTGCGGGCCATCGGATTTCCGCCCCGATGACCCGCAGGCTTGTTTCTTCTACGGGCCGGGTTCGCCCTGCGTATGCAGTTTGATTGCGGGCCTTAGCCCGCAGACCGGTCTGCCGACGGGGAAGCCCTATGGGTGTGGACCAAATCGTCGTTGCCGCGACGTTGATCGCGATGATGGGTGCGTTGATGGCCCGGCGCGTGTCCCCAACCCTCGGTGTGGTCGGCGCCCTGATGTTTCTCTTCATCGTGGGAATTGCGGACGCCACCACGACGTTTGCCGGCTTCTCGAACCCGGCCCCCCTCACGATCGCGGCGTTGTACGTGGTCGCCGGCGCCGTCCAACGAACCGGGGCGCTTTCGATGCTGGTGACGAGGTTGGCGGGGGACCGGACTTTCGGCCGCGTGCTGTTCGGTTCCGCAATGGCGAGCGCGTTCGTTGCCAACACCCCGGTTGTTGCGATTCTGATCGGGCCGGTGGTGCGCTGGGCCAATGAACGCCGGCTATCTGCGAGCAAACTTCTCATACCGTTGTCCTACGCAACGATTCTCGGCGGTATGACAACGATCATCGGTACCTCGACCAACCTGATCGGATCGGGTGTCATGGTCTCGCTGGGGCTGGAACCGCTGTCCTTTTTTGAGCCGGCTCGATTCGGGCTGCCGGTCGCGATCGTCGGCCTGCTGCTGGCCGTGTTTCTTGGCGGAAGGTTGCTTCCTCCTCGACTCGACCCCGATCCGCTGATGGCACCCGAGAAGAACTTCACCATCTCCTGCACCGTGACACCCGACGGTCCACTCGACGGGAGCAGCGTCACCGACGCTGGCCTACGGGACCTGCCGGGGCTGTTTCTGGTGGCCGCCCGGAAACCCGACAGCGGCGAGGTGCTGGCCCCCGTCGATCCCGAACACACGCTGACCGGCGGCGAGGTCCTCTCGTTTGCCGGTTCCGTCGATGAGGTGGTCGGTCTGCACCACCGCCCGGGTCTGCTCCTGGCTGAAGAAGCCCAACTCGATGCGTTGAGCGACGGGCAACACGCATGGTTCGAGGCGGTGGTGGGCAATGGCTCGCACCTGATTGGACGCACCCTGAAACAGGCCGACTTTCGGAGTCGGTATCAGGCCGCCGTGGTGGCGCTCCATCGATCGGGCCGCCCACTGTCGGGGAAACTTGGTGACGAACGTCTGCGTCTGGGCGACTCGCTCCTGCTCGTCGCCGATCTCGGATTCGCTCGACGATTCTCAAAACGGGGCGACTTCCTGTTGGTGCGGCGACGCTCGGAACCACCTCCAACGGCCACCGCCAAAGCATCCCTCTCGTTAGCGATTCTCGGCCTGGTTGTTCTCCTATCGATTACTCAGGCGACAGATGTCCTTCGTGCGGCGGCGATCGGTGCCGCCCTGACCGTCGCCACGGGAATTCTGAGTCCTCGTCAGGCCCGGGACGCGGTGGACCTCAGCGTCGTACTGCTGATCGGCTGCGCGATTGGAATCGGCGGCATCGCCACCGAGACGGGCCTCGCCGCCGAGATTGCCAACGGTTTGGTGTCTGTGCTCGAGCCCATCGGACCCTGGGGAGTCGCCGTGGGTCTCACCCTCGCCGCGCTCGTGCTGACCGAGTTGGTCACCAACGCCGCCGCCGTTGCGATCACGTTGCCTATCGCAGTGGCATCGGCAGCCCAGGTGGGTGGCGATGAGCGTCTCTTCGCACTGGGCGCAATCGTCGCCGCCAGCGCATCGTTTCTCACACCGGTTGGTTACCAAACGAACACGATGGTCTACGGGCCCGGTAGGTACCACTTCACCGACTACCTGCGGTTGGGCCTCCCTATCACGGCCGTTGTACTCCTCATGGTTCCGTTGATGATGGTGATGTAGCCGGCGAGGCTCGACGCGATGGTGGAGCTCTAGCCCAACTTCTCTTTGAACCAATCGAGAATGATCTCGGCTCGCTGCACCCGATGGATGGGAGACCCGTTCCGGGACAGCTCATGGTTCTCGCCGGGGAAGCGGTAGAAGTCGACCTCTTTGTTGAGGAGTCGGAGCGCGACCCATAGTTCTTCGGCCTGGCCGATAGGGCACCGCCAGTCCTCCTCGCTATGGATGAGAAGCATCGGCGTCTCGATGTCGTCGACGAATCGAATCGGTGAACGTTCGGCATAGAACTCGGGATCGTCGAGGTGGCTGACGCCGTGCTCGAGGGTGAACAGTGTGGCGATGTCGCTCTCCCACTCGAGGGCGGTGAGATTGTTCACCGCCCGTTCCGAGCAGATGCCCTTGAAACGATCGCTGTGCGTACCGGCGAGCCAGGTGGCCATGTATCCGCCGTAGGAGCCGCCGAGCATCCCGACCCGATCGCGGTCACAGAAGGGGAAACGTTCCAATGCACCGTCGAGGGTCGACATGACATCGTCGACGTCGACGGCACCCCAACCGGTGCCCTGGTAGGCGTGGTGGGCGGGGCCCATGATCGCCTGGCCCCAGTACGTGTGTCGGCCACTACTGCCGCGGGGATTGCCCATGATCACTACGAAGCCGGCCGCAGCCTGCATCTGAGCCTCATCGAAAAAGTACTCGCCGTACTGGGTGAAGGGTCCACCGTGCACGTTCAGCAGAACGGGATAGGAGTTGTTGGGGTCGAAGTTGGGTGGCCGCATGATCCACCCATCGATCTCGTCGGTCCCATCGGCGGTGGGAACGGCAAACTTCTCCCACTCGAGCAGGTTGGCGGTGGAGGGAGAGGTCACCGAGGTGCGTTGTTCACCGTCGACAAAGAGTTCGCCCAGGCGGGTGGCGGTGGTCTGGGCCGTGGCGATCGTGCCTCCGGCCGCCGACGCTCCGAGCACCGAGAGACGGCCGGCAGTGACCGCCACCGGCGCTGATGATCCGTCGGCCTGCAGTCGGTAGAGATTGGTGTCGCCGCGATCTTCCGCAACTGCGAGAAGTTCGGAATCGTTGAGCCAGATCGGCGACGAGCCACCGATGGTGGGCGTAAACGTGCGGTCCAGACCGGCACTGGCGACGGTCAGATCACTCACCGCCTGCTCGGTTTCACCAAGGGAGGCGACCAGGACCGGATCATTGAACGGGTAGGTGCGGTTGTCGGTAGCTCCAATGAACGCAACCCGGGTGCCGTCGGGGGAAACGGACGGTCGGCCGAAGGTGCCGTCGCCTGCGGTGATGCGGTGAATCTCACCGTCGAGACCGATCTGATAGATGTCTTCGGCCCAATCGCGGTCCCAGGTTTCGTGCCGTTGGGCGCTGGTCACGATGGCGGAGGAGTCCGGAACCCAGTCGATTCCCGAGTGCTGCCATTCGCCGGGAGTGAGGTTCCGAGGCGTGCCGGTTCCGAGGGCCGAGACGACGTACACGTGCGAGGGGCGATCAAAGGTCCAGTTCTCACCGTTGAGCCGGCTGACGAAGCGTTCAACCTTGCGCGGGGATTGGAACGACACATCCTCGGCCTCGTACCGCTCGTGGCGGGTGCGGCTCGTGAACGCGATCGAACGTCCGTCCGGAGACCACACGGGGCTCGAGATCCCGTCGGGCATTGAACAGATCGTGCGGGTCTCGCCGGGCCCATCAACCGGGATCACGTGGAGTGTCGACTCGCCCTTTTCCTGACTGCGGCGTGAAACGAACCCCAGTGACGATCCGTCTGGAGACCAGAACGGAGAGGAATCGAAGTCGCCGCCGGTGACCGGGCGGCCGTCGATCCATATCTTCGTGAAGGTTTTGTTTTTCTTGTAGTCGGTGGTGGCCACGACGAATGCGACCCTGGAGCCGTCGGGGGAGACGGCGGGTTGTGCAACCTGGGTACGCCCGTCGATCAGGTCGATGGCGATCTGGGCGTGCTCACTGGCGGGCTCGTTCATGCTTCGATGGTATTGGGCCGGCGGCGAGGGCCACAGCCGAATACCGACCACCACGAACCGTCATCGTGTGGGCGTGACCACCCCGAACCTTGGCAGGCGAGCGGTTCGGGTGGGTTCGAGGTTGGCAGGAGCGTTTCGGATCGGTTGCCGGATTGCCGTCGCCGGCGCGGTAAGTGGCCCGCGGTCCGTGGATCATTGGGGCGGAGTCCAATGACCCACGGCACGGGGTGACGCCGCGACCGAGAGTTGGTCGGTTTGTCAAAGGTGGAACGGTTCGAACGCAATCCAAGGGGGACAGACGAACACCAAACTCGTCGATGAGTCGCTGTTTCACTAACACAAACGAACGAAGAAGTGGGACCGGTGAGCAATGCGGATCCCCGACGTCCTTTGCCCGTCATGGCGTGCCACGCTGGAGCACTCATGGGCACCCAGCGGAGAACATTGATCGGCGCGCTCATTGCGTTGTTGCTTATGGCGTCGGCCTGCACGACGTCCGGCGGTGAGGGGGCCAGCGATGCGCCGCCAACCACACCGGCGGCAACCGCAGACGATGCCGAACCCGATGCTGAGGCGACGGCAGACGATGGCGTGGCCGACGACGTCGCAACCGACGATTCGGTAGGCGAGGCCAGCGACGGCGGGGCTACGGCGTTGCCCCTGGTGCTCGAGGATCCCGTCAACCCTCCCGGTTACTACGTATCTCCCAACGGCGACGATGGTGCGGCGGGCACGTCCCCAGATCAGGCGTTCGCGACCATCGCCCGCGGTGTGAAGGATCTGCAGCCCGGTGACACGTTGTGGGTGCTCGACGGTGAATACGTCGAGAACGAACGCACGGACTCCGGGATCATCGTCACTAACTCGGGCACCGAGGATGCGTGGATCCGGATCGCGGCGTTCCCGGGGGCCAACCCGGTGATCCGGACCGATCACAAGAACGGCATGAAGATCGATGGGGCCAGCTACGTGGAGGTCCGCGGCCTCACCTTCGTCGGGTCGATCGACCAGAACCTTCTGGCCGGCGGCCGCTACTCCGGCGCAGGGATCAACGTCGACGGAATCTTCAACGGCGGAATTCAGAATCACCACGTCCGGGTGATCGGAAACACGATCAGTGGTTACGGCGCGGGCGGTATTCCGGTCACCGGCACCAGCCATGTGGAGATCAGGGACAACACGATTTTCGACGTGGCGACCGTCGACCCGGATCAGCACAGCGGCATCTCGATTTTCGAGCCGGCCGACCAGGGTTTCGGCGATGACGCCGACGGATACAGCAACTACATCACCGGCAACACCGTCTATCGGGTGGAGAACACCGTCCCGGATCCTCGGCTCGGCAGGATCACCGACGGAAACTGCATCATCATGGACCTCACCCTCGAGACCAACTACACCGGCCGGACGCTGATCTCGAACAACCTGTGTCTCGACAACGGTGGCCGCGGCGTCCAGATCTACCGATCCGGTCGGGTCGACGTGGTAAACAACACCCTGTTCGCGAACTCCCAGAGCTCCGAGATCGCGGCCCAGGGTGGCGATCTCGGCGCGTTCGAGTCGCTCGACGTCACCTTCGCCAACAATCTGGTGTTCACGATCGGCGAACACGTTCCTGCTCGTGCATCACAGTCGGATCAGATCCAGTTCTTCAACAACATCTACGTGGCCGGTCGCGAGGCTCAGTACGGCGGCCACGGAGCCGACGGCGATCAGTGGATCAGCGATCTTGCGGCTTCGATCCTGACCCAACCGGGGACGACACCCGATCCCGCCCTCTTCCTGCCCGTCGATGGCTCGTTGGCCATCGATGCCGGGACCGACCTGTTCACCGATGTGGTGGGCCGAGACTTTGTCGGCCGAGAGCGCACCACACCCGACATCGGCGCCTTCGAAATCGCCAGCTAAACCCGCCCGAACCGCTCTCTGCGGGCCCGAACCCGTCCGAAACGCTCGTCGACGAGGGTTCGGGAGGTTTGAGCGGCGTCTTGGTCTGCTCACGCGGGTTTTCGGCCGAACGGTGTGACCAATTTCATTAGGGTCGATGGTCCCGAAAGCGACGTGTGGAATTTACCGGACACCGGCCGACGGTCTACACATGGAGTTCATGGACGCACCTGACTATGTGAAACATGAAGGACTCAAGGCATGGGTTCAAGAAATGGCCGAGTTGACCAAACCGGACTCGATTCACTGGTGCGACGGATCGGACGAAGAATATGACCGCCTCTGCCAGGAATTGGTCGACGCGGGCACGTTCACACGTCTGAATCCCGAACTCCGTCCCGACAGCTTCCTGGCCAGGACCGATCCCAGCGATGTGGCCCGAGTCGAGGGTCGGACCTACATCTGTTCTCGTACCAAGGGCGACGCCGGACCAACCAACAACTGGATGGAACCCGACGAGATGAAGGGGATCCTCAGTGGCCTCTTCGAC
>CALGOA010000125.1 GCA_937958015.1 uncultured Acidimicrobiales bacterium
CATCGAAGGATGGTTCAACCCCCACCGGCTCCACTCGACGATCGGCTACAACAGTCCCATCGAACACGAGCTAGCCTTCTACCGCCACGGCGACGGACTCGCCGCATAACAACCCTGTCCGTCAAACCGGATCACCTTCAAACAGGGGCACAGTCTTGCTTAAGGGATCCCAAAGGTCCCGGGCAGCACAAGTGCTCACCTGATGGCAGGCTCGACCCACCAACCCTCACCCAACCGGGAAAGCAACTGATGGACCCCCATTAGACAGCACGCAGCGCTCTGCTCAGCTCCGTGCCAACGTGGCCGCAGCGACCCGACCTACTCAGAGATCACCGAGCCCAGACAACGCCCAAAACGACGAACGCGTTCGCCACGCACCGTCAGGAGGCGAGCGCAGGCAAGAATCAACCGCGTTCGCCACGCACCGCTCGAGGCGAGCGCAGGCAAGCAAAAACACCCGCAACGTTGCCGCCGCGCCAGCAAGGCAGCACGCAGCGAGTGCCCCGGCTCCGTGAAACGTGGCCGCAGCGCCCCGACCTACTCCGAGATCACCGAGCCCAGCGAACGGCCCCGCCTAGAACGCGTTCGCCACGTAGACCCCGAGGCGAGCGCAGGCAAAAGTTAGGGAAAGAAGATGCCGATTTCGCGTTCGGCGGACTTGTTGCTATCGCTTCCGTGTACGAGGTTCTCGGTCATGATGGTGCCGAAGTCGCCGCGGATGGTGCCGGGAGGGGCGCTGGCGGGATCGGTTGGGCCCATCATGGTACGCACGATGGCGTAGGTGTCTTCGGGCCCTTCGAGCACGGCGACGAAGGAGGGGCCGCGGCTCATGAAGGCCACCAGGTCGTCGTAGAAACCCTTGCCGACATGCTCTTCATAGTGACGAGCGAGGGTCTCGGCATCGAGGGTGCGGAGTTCGCCGGCAACGAGCTTGAGGCCCTTGCGTTCGAATCGGGAGATGATCTCTCCTACGTATCCACGCTCAACGGCGTCGGGCTTGCAGATGATGAAGGTACGGCTCACCAGCAGGAGGGTAGCGCCCGTGGAGAAGGCTCAGTTCAGCGTGTAGTTCTGTTCCGGGGTCCCGTCACAGGCGTACATGCGAATGGGGTTGAAGTAGCTGTCCAAACATGTGTTGGTGCTGGTGTGCTTCCAACGCGATCCCGATGCGATCCAGTGCTGATTGAGGTCCACGAAGCTGCAGTCGCTGAGGAACACAGTGTTCCCGCTTCTTGTCAGGCACCGTCCCCCCATTTCGAGATAGGTGTTCCCGGCGTTCGACTTCACCGTCAAGATTGTGTCGTCGGTCTGGGGACAGTTCGATGAGAAGAAGCGGCGAATCGAGCTCCCGTCGACCTCGATGCATCGCCCGCCGCCGGCGCTGGCGTACCCGGATGCAACGGGGGTGTACGGAGGCAAGGTCGTAGGTGGTGTCGTCGTCGTGGTCGTTGTTGTCGTGGTCGTTGGCGCAGCCGTGGTGGGAGCCGCCGTTGTCGGAGGAATGGTCGTCGTGGTGGTGCCGTTGGGGGCGGCCGGGTTCTGGAGTTCACCGTTGGAGTTGCTGTAGTTCAGGCCGCCGGGCAACGAAGCCAACTGCCCCTGACTCGCCGCTTCTTCCGAACTTGGTCGAGGCTCGCCAATCGCAGTGCCGGTGTCTTCCAAAAACGTCTCGCCGTTGCGTTCCAGCGCAGCCATCGACCCGAGGCTGGCTGTGACTATTACGGCCATCGTTAGCGCGTAGCCGGTAAGGGTGGCTCCGCGCTGGGTGCGGCGCAACTTCTGTATGGTCGCCGAGCGACGATCGATAGCCATGCCCTAGGTATCGGACGGAAGATCACCCTTCTTGATGATGATTGTGCAAGGATGTGCGTCGATACTCTCCCATCGCGTCTGAAACGCCAAAGGCCGCCACCCTGCGGTGACGGCCTTTGGTCAGATGTGGCGCCGGGCTTTATGAGGCCCGTTCATTCACTTCAGGGTCCAACGATCTGGACGCCCGTCATACTTGTGCCCGACTCCCGGAAGAAGACCTCGATCGTTACGGATTCGCCCTCGGCCAGAGTGATCGTTCCGTTTGCAGGAGCGTTGGTGCCACCGACGCTCGAGCCGTTGAGACCCTCGGTGAGGTGCCACGTTTGCAGCGGACCGCCATTGACCGAGACGAAGAAGCTGTTGTCACTTCCGCCACCGGTGACTACGCCATCCAGAAGAATGGTGTAAGTGCCGGCGCCGGCCGAGGTGAGAACGATCGGTCCCGAGGTAGGTCCGTTGGCGGCACTAGCGGCGTCATAGTTGTCCGTCATGCTGTAGCCACCGAAGTTGTTTGACCCTGAAAGCACGGGCGGCGGTGTTGTCGGCGTCGCACCGAAATCGAACTCCTGGTTCGGCTTTCCGGCGTAGCCCGACGGGCAGGGCCATGTGATCAGTTTGTTTCCAGCACCGTGACCACCCTCAACATCGAGGCATCGATCCGAGGTGGGATCCTTGTAGTACTTGCCGATCTGAGTCCACTTTTGGCTGTCATCGTTGCCATCACAGGTGACAAGGTCGACGGCGTCGGCCCCGCTCAAATCACCGCTTCGTGAGAAGCACTGTCCTGCAAGACCGAGGAATGTGTTGCCGTTACCGTCGGTCTGCTTGGTGAAGTCAGGGCTGCTCGAGGAGCAGCTGGCAGAGACGATCTTGGAGCCGCTTGAGGTCATACACCACTCGTTGCCGCCGGCGTCGACGGTGACAAACTCACCGGTGTCAGCCGTGGTGAGCACCGGCGCTGCCGTCGTCGGAGGTGCCGTCGTGGGAGCTGCCGTCGTCGGAGGTGCCGTGGTGGGAGCTGCTGTCGTGGGGGTCGTCGTGGGGGTTGTGGTGGAAGTCGAACCGTTGGTGTTCGGGTTGTTCGGGTTGCTCAGGTCACCGTTGGAGTTGCTGTAGTTCAGCCCCGCCGGCAGTGAGGCCAGCTGGCCCTGCTGTGCGAGATACTCGGCGCTGGGTCGGGGTTCACCGATCGCAGTCCCGGTGTCCTCCAGGAACGTCTCGGAGTTCCGCTCCAGAGCGGACATAGAGCCGAGGCCCACAACGACCATGACGGCCATCGTGAGGGCATAGCCGGTCAAGGTCGCTCCTCGTTCGGAACGTCGATTCTGCGACTTTGGTGTATTGTCTAGGCGGCACATGCCCGAGTCATCGGCACGAAACGATCGGTCCTTGACCGGCTGGGAATGGGCGATCTGACTTCGCCATGGGCCGATCGACCCCCTCGAAACCCCAATCGTCAACCGACAGAAAACGAAAGTGAGGAGACGATTTCTCGTCTCCTCATTCTGTGTTCGGAGTGTCGTTGGTCGGCTTGGGCTGACCCGACCTCTAGCAGCGGGTGAAGACTCGGGTGTCGTCTTGGTTGCCATTCACCGCGTACAGCTGACCGTAGGTGATCGAGTTGCCCGTGACAGACGGGGCTTCACCGTTCTCCAAGCTCCGCGACCCTCGATAGCTCGGCGAGTTCGGCACACCGCCATCCATCCACGCATCGGTGTCGTCGAGGCCATCATTGGAGCCGATCGCGCTGAGCACCTCGCCGGGGAAGGTCACTGTGGTGTTAGTGATTGTGGCGTTGCTACTGGATGGGGCGTAGTGCACGTAGTAACCGCAGACGCTCTCACCGGCGTTGAGGGTGATCGCAGGGTTGGTTCCGGGCACGACCCATGGACTGGTCAGCGTGACCTTGCCTTCGTTGAAGACGTTGAGATCGGTGTCGCTCTGGAAGGGGCTACCGCCGCTGGCGTTGAGATCGTCACCGGCCTGGTAGCTGGCCTGGATTGCGACATTCGACGAACCGGAGGGGTTGGGAGCCGATGAACTGCTGCCTGTGGCCGACGCTGTAGGCGCTGCTGGCGTGGTCGGCGGCGCGGTTGTGGGAGTCGTTGTGGTGGATCCGTTGGCGTTCGGGTTGCTGGGGTTGCTCAGTTGGCCGTTGGAGTTGCTGTAATTGAGACCCGCCGGAAGGGAAGCCAACTGGCCTGTCTGAGCAGCCACCTCGGCACTGGGTCGAGGTTCACCGATCGCAGTGCCAGTGTCTTCGAGGAAGGTTTCGGAGTTCCGCTCCAGAGCCGACATCGACCCGAGTCCGACGACAACCATGACCGCCATCGTCAGTGCGTACCCGGTAAGGGTTGCCCCGCGCTCGGAGCGGCGACTCAATGATTTGGTGTCGACATCGGATGATTCCATATCCGGATGATCGACGTCACCGGCGAAGAACTTGATCCGATTGGACTAGGTGATCCAACTACGGGATAGGCCATCGAGACTAGTGGGCACTAGTCCACGTCAACCGACCGCGCCGTGGCACGGACCTCACCTACGACATACAGCGAACCGGCGACGACGATCAGATCTTCATCGCCGGCCACGGCCATGGCCCGCTTCAAGGCTTCGTTCGGATCGGCGACCACGTCGACCGTCAGACGCATGCCTCGGGCGATTGCCGCGACGTCTTCGGCCGGGATGGCTCGAGACCACGATGGTTCGCAGATGATGATGGCGTCGAAGTCGTCGGCCCCGATCGCTTCGAGCATTTCGGCCGGGTCCTTGCCATTGAGAAACCCGATCACCAGAATCCAGGATCCCAGCCGGGCGAATTCGGTGTCGAGGGTGTACTTGGCCACCATGGCGCCATCGGGATTGTGCGCACCCTCCAGAACAACGGTGGGGTCCCGGCGGGCGATTTCGAATCGACCCGGCATATCGACAGACTCAATCGCAGCCGGGTAGACCTCGGATTCCAACGACCGACCCAGAAACGCCTCGGTCGCGGCGACGGCGGTGGCCAGGTTGTGTGGTTGATAGGCGCCGTAGAGCGGAACGAAGATCGGCTCGGACACCTCGTTGGGGGTGCGAATCTGCACCAGATGCCCGCCGACGGCCAACTGGTCGTCCTCCACCCCAAAGTCGACCGGAGCGGACCACATCTCCCGATGGGGTTCCGCCTGAAAGATCGGAAGCAGATCATCCATCGGTGCGCCCAGAATGACGTGGCTGTCGGGTTTGATGATCCCGGCCTTTTCGTTGGCGATGCGTTCCCGCCACTCTCCGGCCCCGTCGGTATGGTCCTTGCCGATATTGGTGATCACGGCCACGTCGGCATCGATGACGTTCGTGGCGTCGAAGCGGCCGAGAAGTCCCACCTCGACGAGCGCCACCTCGGTTCCCATCTCGGCGAACCACGCATAGGCGGCTGCGGTGACCAGTTCGAAGTAGCTGGGTTTGTTGGTCAGCGTCGGAACGATCTGTGACAGCAGGGTCAGAACCGCGGCGAGCTCTTCGTCGGTGATGAACCGGTCGTCCCACACGAATCTCTCGTTGATGCGCTCGAGGTGTGGACTGCTGTACCGAGCCACCGAGAGGCCCAGCTGACGCAGGATGGCGTCGGCGAACTTCGCCGTCGACCCTTTGCCGTTGGTCCCGGTGAGATGAATCGAACGAAAGGCACGGTGGGGGTCGCCAAGCGCTCCCATGAGTTCGACCATGGCGTCGAGCGACAGGTCGGAATTGTCTCCAGCGTTAGGAAGAGCACGGGATGCCTTCCGTTCCCCGGCCTCGGTCCCGTGATGGCGCGTTGCCCGCTCACCCTCAAGATTCAGGTGGGAACTCAGCCACTTCAGGGCTTCATCGATCTTCACGATGAGGACTCTAGAGCTTGCTGAAGTTGACTGCTGCGCTCCGTGCCAGCGTGGCCGGAGCGACCCGACGAACTCGGAGAACACCGAGCCCCGCCAACGCCGAAACTATGGACGCGTTCGCCACTTACCGCTAGAGGCGAGCGAAGGCAGTAGGAATCGCCTCTAACTGGCGGCGCGGCGGGGCCGGGACCGTTTGCCAGAACGTGGAACCAACGTGGGGTTGGCCTTTTCCTGAACGGTGTCGGCGTCGATCACACACTTGCCGATATCGGCGCGACCCGGGAGGTCGTACATCACGTCGAGGAGAACCTCTTCGAGGATTGCGCGGAGGCCACGGGCACCGGTATTGCGAAGCAGGGCGAGATCTGCGATCGCAGCCATGGCTTCGTCGGTGAACTCGAGTTCGACGTCTTCCATCTTGAAGAACGTCTGATACTGGCGAGCCAGTGCATTCTTGGGCGTCGCCAGGATCTCGATGAGCGCTTCCTTGCTGAGCTCGCTGACCGTGGCGGTGACCGGCAGGCGACCGACGAATTCTGGGATCAGACCGAATTTGAGAAGATCTTCCGGGCGCACCTGGGCGTACAGGTCGCTGACATCTCGTTCAGAGGGGTCGGCGATCTGGGCATTGAACCCGACGGTGGTGCCGCCGAGCCGACGTTCGATGATCTCGTCGAGACCAGCGAAGGCGCCGCCGCAGATGAAGAGGATGTTGGTGGTGTCGATCTGAAGAAAGTCCTGATGGGGATGTTTCCGCCCGCCCTGAGGGGGAACCGACGCCACGGTGCCCTCCAGGATCTTCAGCAGCGCCTGTTGCACACCTTCACCGGAAACGTCCCGGGTGATGCTGGTGTTCTCGCTCTTGCGAGCCACCTTGTCGATCTCGTCGATGTAGATGATTCCGGTCTCGGCCCGTTTCACGTCGAAGTCGGCGGCCTGGATGATCTTGAGCAGGATGTTCTCGACGTCTTCACCCACATAACCGGCTTCGGTGAGGGCGGTTGCGTCGGCGATAGCGAACGGCACGTTGAGAATCTTGGCCATCGTTTGGGCCAGCATCGTCTTACCGGATCCGGTTGGGCCCAGGAGCAGGATATTGGACTTGGCCAGCTCGACATCGTTGGCCGATGACGCGCCATACTGGATGCGCTTGTAGTGGTTGTAGACCGCGACGGACAGGATCTTCTTCGCCTGGTCCTGACCAACGATGTACTCGTTCAGGAAGTCGAAGATTTCCTTGGGCTTGGGCAGCTCATCGAACTGGACGTCGGCCCCTTCGGCCAGTTCCTCTTCGATGATCTCGTTGCAGAGGTCGATGCACTCGTCACAGATGTAGACGCCGGGACCAGCGATGAGTTTCTTGACCTGCTTCTGCGACTTTCCACAGAACGAGCACTTGAGTAGTTCGCCACCTTCACCAAATTTGGCCATCTGCCAGGTCCTTCCCTAAGCACTCTCTTGCGCAGTCGTAATCGTTTCTGGACGGGTCAGTCTTGCACCTTCGCGGCCGGTGTTAGTCGATGGCGCGGATGGGGCCGGAGCGGTCGGCCGCGTTGCGCTTGTCGATGACCTCGTCGATAAGGCCGTAGTCCTTGGCCTCATTGGCCGTGAGGATGAAATCGCGTTCTGTGTCTTCTTTAATCTTGTCGGTCGACTTGCCGGTGTGGTCGGCCAGAATCTGCTCGAGTTGTGAGCGGAGGCGCTCGATTTCATTCGCTGCGAGCTCAAGATCCGACACCTGACCCTGAGCACCGGAGTAGGGCTGATGAAGCAGGATCCGGCTGCTGGGCAGCGCCAGACGTTTGCCCGGGGCGCCTGCGGCCAGAAGCACCGCAGCGGCCGAAGCGGCCTGCCCGAAACAGATGGTGCTGATGTCGGGCTTGATGAACTGCATCGTGTCGTAGATGGCGAACATGGCGTTCACGTCACCACCGGGTGAGTTGATGTAGATGCTGATGTCGCGCTCGGGGTTCTCGGACTCGAGATGCAACATCTGGGCACAGATCAGGTTGGCGATCGTGTCGTCGATCGGGGTGCCCAGAAAGATGATGTTGTCTTTGAGCAGGCGGGAGAACAGATCGAAGGCCCGTTCGCCGCGGTTGGTCTGCTCGACAACGGTGGGAACCAGATGGTTCAGGGCTCGGTGGGTGTTGGGGGTGCTCATGGGTGTCCTCGTGTTCTCTTACTCTTCAGAATCGTCGTCGGTGGCATCGCCAGCGTCGTCGTCATCGGTTTCGGGAAGCTCGAATCGCTCGGCGTCAATCTCGTTGCCGTCGGGATCGGTGACCGTGGCTTTTTCGACCAGGTAGTCGAGCGCTTTGCGTTTGCTGATATCGGCTCGGATGTTGGTGAGCATGCCAGCTTCGGCGTAACGCTTACGGATCTCGTCGGCCGGCTGGCCGAGTGCCTCGGATGCGGCCTCGACCTCGTCGGTCAGCTCGTCATCGGTGCAGTTGAGGCCTTCGGCTTCGGCGACGGCTCGCAGGGCCAGATCGAGCTTGGCGCCGTCGCCGGCGGTCGCTCGCACGCCCTCGACGAACTGTTGGTTCGTCTGGCCGGTCATCTGGATGAACTGCTCGAGTTGCATGCCCTGCTGCTGCATCCGCATCGCCATGTCTTCGATCCGGTTCTCGACCTCCATGTCGATCAAGGGCGCTGACACCACCTCGTCGTCGACGAGGTTGCCAACGGCTTCGGCGACGGCGGTGCGGCGGTTGGTGATCGCCCGTTCGATATTCGTGGATGTCATCCGCTCGACGTGATCGGCCCGGAACTCTTCGATCGAGTCGAACTCGGAGTTCTGCTGCATGAACTCTTCGGTGGCCTCGGGCAACTTCACCATCTGGACTTTGTTGATCTTGATGGAGAAGTGAAGGGGTTCATCCTCTTCGGGATCCGGGTAGTCGGCGGCGAAATCGAGTTCGTCACCGGGCTCGGCGGCGATCAGTTCGTCGTCCAGTTCGGGCACGATCGACGCACTGCCCAGCGTGTAGCTGTAGTCATCGGCGGTGAGTCCGGGCACATCTTCACCGTTGTGCACGGTCTTGATGTTGATGATCAGGGTGTCACCGTTTTCGGCGGGACGATCGGCGTCGACCAGTTCGCCGTGGGCCTTCAGGAAACGCTCCTGGGCCTCGTCGATCTCGGCCTCGGTGACCTCGGGGGCCTGGATTTCGACGGTGAGGTCGTTATATCCGGAGATGGAGATCTGCGGGCGGATCTCGACCTCGGCTTCGAAGGTGACCGGGCCATCATCGCGGCCGTCGGTGATATCGATGTCCGGAGGAGCGATCACGTCGACCTCGTGGTCACGGACCGCTTCGCTGTAGTAGCGGGGAAGGCTGTTTTCGAACGCATCGCCGCGGGCGTACTCGGAGCCGATGCGGGCCTCCAGCACCTTGCGGGGTGCCTTGCCTTCACGGAACCCCGGGAGGCGCACCTCCTTCGACAGCCGCTTGAACGCAGCGTCGAGGTCCTTCTCGAACTCCTCAACGCTGATCTGAACGATGACTTTTACCTTGTTGCCCTCGAGGGCTTCCACGGACGATTCCACTGGCCAGAGTGTAACGATCCCATCGCCCCGCTCCTTCGCTGTCGTCGAGCCCATCCCCAAACCCCGACTCCCCATCCCCCAAATTTCTGCTGGCCACTACAATTTTCGTAGCCACCAGCAGACAGAACGGCCGAATGTGGCCGCCAGCAGAAATATCCCGACCCGAAGTCGGCGGCCCGTGCGGTATGGTGGGAAGAGTTCTGCGGACGTAGTTCAACGGCTAGAACAACAGGCTTCCATCCTGTTAATGTGGGTTCGATTCCCATCGTCCGCTCTCTGCAGGAGTCTGCGCATCCGGAAGCGAAACCTCGCCTCCACGCAACCCTGTGCTTCCGGTAGCGGCGGCTCCTCTAGCGAGCGTTAGCGCTCCAGGCGAGACCACGAGTCCAACTCGGGCGACAGCAACCACGCGTCGCCACGCGCAAGCACGTTTGGCTGCCCACATCGTTCGAGGCCGCCGAATACGACCAGTCCGTGCGTAGTCCATGTGCCTGAGTGATAGCACCGCCCAGATAGCGGCGCAGGCGGCAAGACGCTCCACACATCTCCTGTCGGGTCGTACGACGCTCCCAAAGAGGACACGCCCCCATTGCTATAGGTTCCATGGCCACCCCACAGGACCAGCTCGGAACCACTCCAGTCGGCAATGAGATGCTCAACCGCCGGGATGGGTAGCGGTGCCGAGAGCGCCCACGTATCGAGCTGCGGGTTGTATACCTGCAGCTGACTCTCGTGCGCTGGTCCGTTGTTTCCACCAACCATCACAGCCACTTCACCGGTCCAGATCATCTCTGCGCCCGTCAGCTGGGACATCGGCGAGGCAGGCAGTTCTCGCCACGCTTGCGTCGCTGGGTTCCATGCCACATCCGGTGACCGGGACAAGTGTGCGTACCCTCCCGCAAAGATCATCTCGGTTCCCGTCCACAAACCCGACATGTCCTCGACCGGACGGATTCCGGGATCGGGCAGCTGTCGCCACGTTGCCGAGTCGAGATTGAACTCCCACGCATCGTCCCGCGGATCTTTGTTCCCGCCGCCCACGATCACTACGTGTTCGTCTGAGATGGCGACAGCGCCCGGTCCGTAACGTTGACCCGGTAGGCGGTCGGACGTCGTCCATGAGTCAGATGACGGCCAGTAGCTCAGAACGCGCACACCAGACTCCGAAGACGTTCCGACCAGGATGGCGCGATCCTCCAGCCATCGAGCACTGCTTCGACGGTCGACGAGGAACCCGTCCGGCAGTGTTGCAATCTGACGCCACCGGTCCGTCTCGGGTGACCAAGCCAGGCTGGGCAATCGCGGCACGGTCCCAGTCGTACCTGATGATCCGCCCAGAATAAGCAATTCGTCACCGGTCCAAATCGAAACGTGACCCATCCGAGGTGCGAAGCTGTCCGCGCACCCACCGACGACGCTCTCGACAAGTGCCGAGTAGCGACACGCGTCAGGTGAGCTGATCTCGTCGTGACTCAGGATGCGCTGGGAACAGCTGTCCGAAGCCGAGACATCGAAGACAACCGAGAGCTCGTCGATGCCTGCGTCTCGGAGATCGTCATTCCGCCGTTTGACGTAGAGAGAAAAGACATCGCCGACACCAACACCTTCGAGAACTACAACGTCGTTCTGGCGCGTCGCAGCCTCAATCCACTTCTGGATGTCTGCATAGTGACCCGACTCGCCGGGTACGAGACTGTTGTCGCTCACCGTTCCATCACCCAATAGCGCGACGAGGCTCTCGTGATCGCGGGTGTTGTAGTAGCCGACGATCCTGTCGAACGCTGCCTCCATATTCTCGGCGGGATCGGTCGCAGCGCACACTTCGGTGGCCGCGCTCGGCTTTGCAACGGAGACCGTCGAAGCGGGTAGGGTCCGCGTACTTCTGCCGGGCATCGCCTCCGCTTCGATGCTCTGAGGCTCAGCTCGAAATCCCCACAA
>CALGOA010000126.1 GCA_937958015.1 uncultured Acidimicrobiales bacterium
ACTACCGTACATCGCGGCAGTGGAGAATGTCACACCCTTGCTCGACACACGCCTAGCCTCTGGATGGTGAGGATCTGTTCGATTGTGGTGGCGGGTGGGATTGGGTCCCGTATGGGCTCGGATGTTCCGAAGCAGTTGCAGATGGTCGCCGGCCGGCGAATTCTCGATTGGGCCGTCGGGGCACTACGGGCGTTCAGCGACGATGTTGTGATCGTTGCGCATCGAGATCTGGTCAACGAACACGCTCATCCCAACGCGGTTGTTGTTCCCGGTGGCTCCTCCCGCGCCGACTCGGTTCGTGCCGGTCTCGAAGCGGCCTCGGCCTTTGCCCCGACGCATGTTCTGATCCATGATGCGGCTCGGCCCGCTGTGTCGGCAGAGGTAGTGGGTCGCGTGGTGGCTTCGTTGGAGCAGGGTCATACGGCGGTGATTCCGGTCATCCCGGTGACCGATTCGCTCCGTCGAATCGATGGTGGCTCGGTCGACCGGTCCTCTTTCTGTGCGGTGCAGACCCCTCAGGGTTTCGAGATCGACCTGATCAACCGGGCCCATGCGGGGGGCAACGAGGCAACGGACGACGCATCGTTGGTCGATGCGCTGGGCGAGCCGGTCGTGCACGTCGAGGGTGATCCGGCCAACATCAAGGTCACCGTTGCCTCAGACCTCGCTCGGGCCGCGATACTGCTGGGGTGAGTGACTCTCCGCTGTCTCAGCTTCGCATCGGTCAGGGCTTTGATGTCCACAGTTGGTCTGACGATCCGACCCGATCGTTGGTGCTCGGGGGCGTCACCTTTGCTGACGCCACTGGTTTGGTGGGCCACAGCGATGCCGACGTCCTTGCTCATGCGGTCATCGATGCCATGCTCGGAGCTGCCGGCGCTGGCGACATCGGCGGGTTCTTCCCCGACACCGATCCGACGTTCAAGGGAGCAAACAGCATCGATCTTCTACGCCGGGCGGCCCAAACCCTGGCCCAAGAGGGCTGGACGCTGATCAACGCGGATTGCACGATCGTTCTGGATGCGCCAAAAATCGCCCCCTCGCGGACGGTCATGGAACACAACCTGTCGGAGGCGGCCGGAGGACCCGTCACACTGAAGGGCAAGAGAACCGAAGGCGTTTCGGCACTGGGCGAAGGCGTCCAGTGTTTCGCCTCAGCATTGATGGTGAAATCGTGAACGCAAAAGGCCGAGGTTCGTCCTCCAACAATCAGAGCAAACGAGGCGAGGGCCGCAAACCCAAGCCGGGCGCCGGCCGACCCGGACCCGGTCCTGGCGGTGGCTCCCGGTCGCCGCGCGCTCGGGGCGGCCGGCCCAGCGCCTCCAAGGACGGGCAGGCCCGCCGGGCCACAACTCGCAAGGGGTTGGGTGGCGATCAGGTCGAGGGCCGCCAGGCGGTGCGGGAACTTCTATTGGCCGGCTCACGCCAGGTCCGGGAGATCCTGATGGTCGAGGAGTTGGACGACGCTCCGATTCTCGATGACATTCGCGAGTTGGCCCTCGACATGAAGATCCCGCTGAAGTCGGTTACTCGCAAACGATTCGATGCGGATGCACTGACGATGAGTCACCAGGGGGTTCTGGCCAAGGCTCGACCGCTGGAGGAGAAGTCGCTGGAGAGCCTTCTTTCGCATCGTGCGCCCTTTCTGCTCGTGCTCGACGGCTTGACAGACCCGCAGAACCTCGGAGCGATTCTCCGCACCGCGGAATGCGCCGGCGTCACCGGTGTGGTGATGCCCCGTCATCGGGCGGTGCATGTCACGGCCACCGTCACCAAGACCGCGGTCGGCGCCATCGAGCATTTGCCGATGGCTCTGGTGGGTGGAATCCCGACGGCGATTCAGGACCTGTCGAAGGCGGGCGTGCTCACCGTCGGACTCGATGCCGACGGCGAGACGGCTCTCTTCGACGTTGATCTCAGCGACGACCGACCGGTGGCCCTGGTTCTGGGGGCCGAAGGTTCCGGCCTTTCCCGTCTGGTGGCCAAGCGGGTCGACGTTGTAGCCAGCCTGCCGTTGCGGGGCCAGTTGAACAGTCTGAATGTGGCCATGGCCGGGGCTGCTGCGTGTTTTGAGGTGGTGCGTCAGCGGACGCCCGCCCAGGCCAGCGGGGCGCCTGACCTCCCGATCTAACCTCGGCCCCTACTCCTTCTTCGTGAACTGGGAGTACAGGTAGAACGCGCCGACGACGAGGGCGATGAAGATCCCGAACTTCACGAGCGTGAAGACGAAACCCAGAATCCACCTGGCCACGAAGAACAACACGATGGCACCGATGACCCCGGTGCCAATGCGCATGGGAAGACTCGACGAAGGGGCGATGTCGCTGTTGTCGGTCGGACTGATGGCCATGACTCAACCGTAGTCGAGGGTGATCAACCCTGATACAGCGGGCCCTGCCGAGTCAGCTCAGCTCGCTCCGCACGACCTCGACAACCAGCTCGACGGTTTCCGCCATGGCTCGGTCCCGGCCGAACCTCTCGACCAGCGAGATCACCCGAATTCCGTCCGGAATCTGGTGGGGCTCAAGGTCGGAATCGCCGACAACCGCCACCACCGGCGTATCCGAGCGGTACGCCCACTCTCGAACTCCACCGAGGACCTTGCCGTTGAACGACTGCTCGTCGCAGAACCCCTCACCGGTGAAAACCACATCGACGTGGCTCAGCATCTCGTCGAGCCGGGTCGCCTCGGCCAGCACGTCGAACCCCGACACGATGTCGCCCCCGGCGGCCACCAGCCCGCCGGCCAGCCCGCCCGCAGCACCCGCGCCGGGGACGGCGGAAACATCCACGCCATACCGGTCCGAGTAGATCCCCACGAGCCGTTCGAGCCGGCGGGTCAAGAGTGCGACCTGCGCGGGCGAGGCTCCCTTCTGGGGTCCGAACACCGTTGCCGCGTCCACGAATCGAGTCTCGACATCGGCGGCGACCGTGATCGAGGTTGTTGCCATACGGGGTGGCAGCGGCATTGCTCGCAACGCACCGAGTCCGCCATCGGTCGTTGCGGAACCGCCGAGGAAGACGGTGATTTCCGAGGCCCCGGCGGCGTGTGCGAGCGCGATCAGTTCTCCGGTTCCGTAGGTGTCCGCCGCAAGCGCATCGTTCTTGTCCGCTCCGCCGACGACCGCAAGCCCGCTGGAAGCAGCCATTTCGATGTAGGCCACCTCGCCGTCAAGACGCCAGCCAGCCTGGACGGGGTCACCGAGCGGGCCGGTCACCACCGACCAGCGGTTCGCTCCTCCCAGTGACTCGAGCGATCCTTCGCCGCCGTCGCTGAGGTCGACGGTGTGGCTGACATGGGCGCCACGCAACGCCCGAGTCAATGCGTCATGAAGTTGATTCCGATCGGCGGTGCCCCGGAACTTGTCGAAGGCCAGAAGGACCTCGGTCAGGGATCGATCTTTCCGTCGAGACCGACGAAGACGATGATCTGGGCTCCGGTGATGTCGCCCGCTTCTCGAACGTTCGGTTCGGCGGGCACGGGCTCCACGACGGATGCGTCCAGGCCGAACACCTCGGCGACGGCAACGGCGTCGGCTTCGTATCCCTCGACGTACTGGATCGCGGTGTCCTGATCGGCTCGGGCGTTGCTGGCTTCGAGTGAGGAATATCCGGCACCGTCGACGATTTCGGTTGTGCGACCGGCGATTCCGGGCTTGCCCTCGGTGGCGTTAAGGACGACGACGGTGACCTCTGCCGCGGGGCGGGCCTGGGGTGCGGGGGCGGTCGTTGTTGTTGTGGTGGTTGTCGTGGTGCCCAGCGTCGTGGTGGTGTCCCCGTCGGAGCCTTCACCGTCGGAGCCTTCACCGCCATCGCCGTCGTCGCTCGAGACCAGGGCGGATCCGCCATCGCCGGAGTCGGCAACCACGCTGTCGGTGCTGTAGCCGAGCCACATCAGAATGGCTCCGACCGCGAT
>CALGOA010000127.1 GCA_937958015.1 uncultured Acidimicrobiales bacterium
CGAGCAGGCCCTGGAGTTCATCGCCGACGACGAGGCGGTCGAGGTCACCCCCGAGAACATCCGGCTACGCAAGACCGAACTGGACCCGACCGAACGGGCCAAGGTCGCCAAGAAGCGCAAGCAGGAACGTCTCGCTGAAGCCGGCGCATAACGCCCGCACCGAACCGAGTCTGATTCACATCCGGCCCACCGGGGCTGGAACCGAATTGGGTCGGGTGGCCCAAACCGAAGTCAACGCGGGATGAGCAGCGTCTCGCCGGGCGGGACGGTGAGCCCACCACCCGCGAGCGTGAGCGTTCCCGCCACCTCGCTGAGATTCTGGATCTCAACACCCGCCTCCGACGCGGTGACCTGCAGTCGGGCTCCTCGATACAACACCTGGAAGCTGAGGCGGGTCCACTGGGGTGGCAGCTGAGGGTTCAGTCGGAGCTCATCCTCGGTGACCTGGAGGCCACCGAAGCCCTGAACGACCGCCAGCCAGGTCCCCGCCATGCTGGTGGTATGACACCCATCCTCGGTGTCGTTGTTGTAGTCGTCCAGGTCCAACCGAGCGGTACGGAGCAACATCTCCATCGCCTTGTCGAAGCGGCCCAACCGCACGGCCAGGACGGCGTGCACCGATGGTGACAGGGACGACTCGTGCACCGTTCGGGGCTCATAGAAGTCGAAGTTGCGGCGCAGCGTGTCGAGGTCGAAACGTTCGCCCAGAACCCACAAACCCTGAAGCACATCGGCCTGCTTGATGAAGGGCGAACGGAGGATCCGATCCCATGACCATTTCTGGTTCAGCGGCCGCTCGGCCGGGGAGAGGTCATCGACGGTGAGCATCTCCTTGTCGAGGTAGTTGCTCTGCTGCAGGAAGATTCCCCGCTCGGGATCCTCGGGCAGGAAGATGTCGTCTGCGATGTTGCGCCAGCGGACGGGTTCGGAGGCCTCGTCGTAGTCGACCGCGGCAAGAGTGGATGCGGTGAGAACCGGATCCAGCGCACGAGCCCGCTCGATGCTGTCCAGCGTGTACTGCAGCGTCCACCGAGCCATCAGGCTCGTGTACCAGTTGTTATCGACGTTGTTCTCGTATTCGTTTGGCCCGGTGACACCGAGCATCACAAACGCCTCCCGCTGTTCCGACCACGACACCCGTTGGGACCAGAACCGTGAGATCCCGATCAGAACATCGAGGCCACCCTCGAGCAGATAGCCCTCATCTCCGGTATGGCGGATGTAGTCGTTGATCGCAAATGCGATGGCGCCGTTCCTGTGGATCTCTTCGAAGGTGATCTCCCACTCGTTGTGGCACTCCTCGCCGTTGATCGTGACCATCGGGTAGAGCGCAGCACCATCACCGAATCCCAACTTCTCGGCGTTTTCGATGGCCTTTCCAAGCTGACGGCGGCGGTAGTGCAGCAGGTTCCGTCCCACCTCGGGTTCGGCGGTAGCGAGGTAGAAGGGCAGACAGAACGCCTCGGTGTCCCAGTAGGTCACTCCCCCGTACTTCTCGCCGGTGAAACCCTTCGGCCCGATGTTCAGGTCGGGGTCATCGCCGGTGAACGTGCTGTTGAGCCCCCAGATGTTGAATCGAATCCCCTGCTGAGTGGCCGGGTCACCATCGATCTGAACGTCGCTTGTGGCCCACTTCGTGGCCCAGGCCGACGTGTGGTCGGAGAGCAACCGGTCGAATCCGTCGGAGATGGCATCGTCGAGCACCTGTTCACATCGGGGCAAGACCTCGTCGCCGCCATGCACCCGGGAGGTGACGTTGGCTCCCATCTTCACCAGCTCCGCCACTTCACCGGCGGGGAGCGAGAGCGAGACGGTGCTGCCTGCGGCGAGTGATCGGGTGAACGGAACCGGATCGGTCGGAACCTGTGCCCCGCCGACCGAAACGATCAGCTCGGAGCCAACCGCGCACACGAACTCGGTCTTCTTGGTCTTGGACACGACGATGGTGCGGGTGCCAACCGCGATCTCCTCCATCGCATCCCAGAACCCCGACTCGTGATTGGAGTCCTCGTTCACCACATCGCCGTCGACCCAGGACGTGACATCGACGGACGCATCGGCGTCGACGGAGATGCGATACCGGAGGGCGCCGAGTTCATTGGCGGCGAGGCTGATGAATCGGATCGTTTCGACCGTCACCGTCCGCCCGTTCGTCAATTTGGCCGAAAACGTTCGCTCGAGCGTCCCCTCCTTCATGTTGAGGATTCGTTCGTAGCTCACGACCTCGGCGACGCTCAGATCCAGCTCCTCGCCGTCGATCCGAATCGTCAACCGTTTCCAGTCGGCGGCGTTCAGGATCTTGGCGAAGTAGTCGGGATAGCCGTTCTTCCACCAACCGACTCGCGTCGGGTCCGGGTAGTACACGCCGGCGAGGTAGTTGCCCGGCAACGTGTCACCGGTGTAGCTCTCCTCGTGATTCCCGCGACCGCCGAAGTGACCGTTTCCAAGCGAGAAAAGGCTTTCGAAGACGCGATGATTTTCGGCGTCAAAGCCATTTTGAACAATGCGCCACGGATCGACTTCCACCAACTGCTTCACGGGTTCAAGCCTATGACTCCAAAGGCCGCCCTCAGCCCGGCAGTGGGACGATCGGTGCGGCATTCGTTGAGCCCGAGAGGAGGGTCGAACTCCTGACAACCGCTTTACAAGAGCGGTGCTCTACCAACTGAGCTACTCGGGCCGGTCGAGGGCCGAGGGCCATCAACGACCCTCCATCGTACAACACCAGCACGATCGCCGACGCCAGATTCTGGACGGTCGTGTAGCCCGAGCCCGCATTCGTTCTGGGCAGGGACTCCCGAAACGACCGAGAGTGGCGTCCAACACAGCTAAGCTCTGCAACATATGAATACCGGAGCACACGACGCAGGGAACGGGTTTACCCAATCGGTCGGAACGAACGCGGCCCGAGGCGT
>CALGOA010000128.1 GCA_937958015.1 uncultured Acidimicrobiales bacterium
CTCGCCGACCTGATGACAGCCTTCGAGGGGGTCGGGTCCGGCGGTGAGGACGCATCCTTCACGGTCGAAGACAACCAAGTGGTGATTCTGGATTCAGTTCCGGGCACCCAGTGCTGTTCGGAGACCTCAGTCGAACGGGTACTCCAGGCGCTCACCGGTTCGGGCAATCGTGTTCGGGTCGAGTTTGCCAACGTCGGCCGCGAGAACGATCGGCAATGGGCCGAGGACCTGGGCGTCACCGAAGTGATCGGCGAGTTCCGAACGTTCTACACCGACGGTCAGAGCCGCGTCACCAACATCAAACGCATCGCCGAGTTGACCCAGGGCGTGCTCATCATGCCGGGCGAGACCTTCTCGGTGAACGACTACGTGGGGCGTCGCACCAGAGACAAGGGGTTCGTTGCGGCCGGCGCCATTAACCGAGGCGTGCTCGTCCAGGACGTCGGCGGCGGAATCAGCCAGTACGCCACCACGTTGATGAATGCGGCGTTCTTCGCCGGCCTCGAACTACCGGAGTATCGAGCCCACTCGATCTATTTCTCCCGGTATCCCTACGGCCGGGAAGCGACACTCGCCTACGGCGCGATCGATCTGCAAATCACCAACATCACCGATCACGCGATCCTGCTGTGGCCTTCGACCGACAGTGCCGGGATCACGGTTCAGCTGTTCGGAACCAAATACGGGGAGGGTGAACAGACCGGCCAAACCAATGCCCGGGTCGGATCGAGCTGCACTCGGGTTCGGACCGAACGGACCCGGACCTTTGTGGACGGCCGTGAGCCGGTGGTCGACTACTTCGAGGCGCTGTACCGACCTGAAGGACTGCTCTGCAACGGTGAACCGTCGGATCAGTAGCCCGGAGGCGGAATCGTTCTGCCTGATGGCAACTACATCGCTGTCGTTCTACCCCTTCGAAACACCGTCAGATGTAGTCCCCATCAGGAATTTGCAGGAGGTGGTGGAGGGTGGTGTTGAACGTGTCGAGTTCCGCTTCGGTGGGGCGTGAGCCAGCCATGGCCTCCAAGTAGTAGGGCAGGAACGCCAGCCGTTGCCCGATCGGCTCGTTTGTGCCCGTTGCGTAGTAGCCGACCTGGCTGTGATAGAGCAGCCGCGCTCTCACGGTCGCCTCATCCGTCGACAGACCGTGACGCTGGAACATCCTGGTCAGGGCGTCCTGACGGAGCTGATCAGCCGCAGCGACCCGCACCCCGATCGAATCGTCGCGCCGTCCCCAATCTCGAACCGCAAGGTCGAGGCCATCGTGGTAGAGACGGGGGTCGGCCCAACACTCGAAGACACCCAGGCATGCTTCGACGACCGTTTGGGTGGTGCGGTTGGTGCGCTCCACGATCGATTCGGTGTTGTTGTCCCACAGCGCCAACAGTTCGGCTCTCAGTTCCGCCGGATCCTCGAAGTACCAGTAGAAGCTGGACCGGGAGACCTGCAGTCGGCGGGCCAGTCCCAGCACCTTGAGCTGATCGATGGCGACCTCGTCGAGCGCGGCCAAAGCGGTCTCGATCCAGTCATCCCGGGTGACCTTCGTGTGAATCCTCGGAGCGTTCATGATCAGTCCGGTGCCGCTCCGCCGGCTGCGGTCCGGCGAGCGACGAAGTCGTACATGGCCTCCCGAATGCCTTCGTCGAGAGCCGGGGCTTGATATTCTGCGATCACCTTCTGCCACACGTCGGTGGCCCGCTCGTCGACGGGTCGGGACCCTTCGTCGGTCCACTGCTCGAAGTTCGTTCGTCCGAACACAACCGGCTGATAGAAGGCGGTCTCGAATCGGTCCAGTGTGTGTTGAGTGCCGAAGAAATGGCCGCCCGGTCCAACATCCAGAATGGCGTCGAGGGCGAGTTCGTCGTCATCAACCGTCAAGGGAGCGCACACCTCGGCCAGCATCTGACACATCTCGATATCCACGACGAACTTCTCGTAGCTGGCCGTGAGCCCTCCCTCCTGCCAACCCGCCGCGTGCATGATCCAGTTCGCTCCCCCGAGGAACGCTCCGTAGGTATTCATCATCGTTTCGTAGCCGCCCTGAGCATCGACGGAGTTCGATGCGCTGGAGCCTGAAGAGCGCATCGGCAAGCCGACATGGCGGGCAAGTTGCCCGCTGGCGATCGCTCCCTTCATCGCTTCCGGTGTGCCGAAGGCAGGCGAACCCGACTTCATGTCCACGTTGGAGGTGAAGGCGCCATACAACACGGGGGCGCCCGGCCGAACCAGCTGAGCCAGCGTGACCGCCGCCAATACCTCCATGTGTTGCAACACCAGAGCTCCCGCCAGCGTCACCGGTGCCATCGCCCCGGCAAGAGTGAACGGGGTCATGATGTTGGCCTGCCCCATTCGAGCGAAGTCGATGATCCCCATCGACATGGGAATGTCGAGCTGGCGGGGCGAGTTGACGTTGATGTTGGTCCAGCACCGTGACTCGGTGGCGAACTCCTCGTCGCTGTCGATCCCATAGCGGATCTTCACCAGGTCGAAGCCGTCCCGGACCCGATCCCGGCCTCGGGAGTAGAGGAACGGCGGCTTGTCGGTGAGGGTGAGGGTCCGCAGTCCCGACTCGAGGTGCCTGACGTTGAGAGCGACGTCACCGGGTTCGACACACGGCGCGGCAGCGGCCATCACGTCGTATGACTGAGTGAGTCGCAGAAAGTTCTCCTGGTCGGCCATGGTGCCCGGCCGCCGACCGTTCTCCCGGTCTGAAACAAAGGGTGGACCACCGACGGGCAACAGGGCGAGCGAGTCGCCGCCGACCTCGAACGAACGGTCCGGGTTCGGCGCCTGGAGGCTGAAGTGTGATGGCGCGGTCTCAAGTGCCGCCGCGATCACGTCGGGGTCGATTCGCACCATCCACTCGTCGTCGACGACGGCCCCGGATGCCGCAAAGATGTCTCGCGCTTGGTCGAAAAGAACCTTGATACCTTCGTCGGCGAGGAACCGGACCGCAGACTGGTGGATGTGGGTGACCTGATCCTCCGATAGCAGCCGAAGCGGGTCGAAGGGGTTCCTGAGTCGACGATGATGTGCCGTGCTGATCTCGGCTCTCTGTCGTGCGGAACGCTCCCGCCTTCGCCGAGCCATCAGCGGACTCCTTCGGCGTGAACGACCATCGGCACAAACTACCCACTCTGGACACTTGTGTCCAGAGTGGGTAGCGGCCAGAATCGGGGTTCGAGTCGGGAGGACCCACCTTGTCTACAGATGCCAACATCGTCGTAATCGGAGCCGGGATCATCGGATCGTCGGTGGCCTATCACCTCGCCAACATGGGGGTCGACGGAGTCGTGGTTGTGGACAAGGGGGATCTCGATCACAACGACGGATCCACCTCACACGCTCCCGGCGGACTGCGAACCCTGACCGGCTCGAACTTCTTCACCACACTGGGTCGGGCCAGTCGGGACACCTACGACACCCTGCCGCTCGCCATCCCCGGCCAGGAGCAGTTCTACCGAGTGGGCATGATCGAGATCGCGAACACCCCCGAGCGCCTCGATGCGCATCGACGCCTCGCCGGGATCGGTGCCAGTCAGGGCATCGAGGCCACGATGGTGACACCAAACGAAGTGGCTGAGTTGTTGCCGCTGGTCGATCCCAGCACGATCGCGGGAGGTATTCACATTCCCTCGTCGGGGATCGTACGAACGAGCCTGCTGGCCACGTCGATGCGGCAGATCGCCGAGGCGACCGGCAACGCCCAATTCCACGGCCACACCGAAGTTCTGGACATCATCATCAGCGAAGGTCGATTCACCTCGGTCGAGACCGGTGGCGAGCTGGGAACGATCAACTGCGCGCAGGCAATCGTCTGCACCAATATCTGGGCGCCACTGCTGGCCGCAAAGACGGGCACGCCCATGCCGCTCTTCCCGGGCGAGCACCAGTACGTCTTCACCAGCCCCGTGCCAGCGTTAGCTTCGATCGCCTCTCAGGAGGTCGCCATGCCGGTGACCGCATTCGACGACCTTTCGATCTACTTTCGGCAACACGGCGACCACATCGGGATCGGCAGCTACGCCCATCCCGCTCGCCTGGTCGACCCGGCCCAGCTCCCGAAGACTGCCAAGCTTCCGTTCACTCCCGAAGATTTCACCGACGCGTGGTCGAAGATGCAACACCACATGCCGGCACTGCAGCAGTCATCGGTGTCGCACGGGTTCAATGGCATGTTCTCGTTCACGGTCGATGACCATCCCATTCTCGGCGAGACCAGGATCAAGGGTCTCTGGTCGGCGGTTGGCGCATGGCTCTCATTCGGTAGTGAAGTCGGCGCAGTGATGGCGCGATGGATGACCACCGGCGATCCCGGGATGGATGTCACGCCCGCCCACATCGACCGATTTCATCCACACCAGTCGAATCGGCAGTTCCTCAGCCGCCAGGCGAAGTACTTCTACGAGATCGGCTTCGAGGACATGCACCCCACGGCGGTCGCATCGTCGGTCAGAAACCTTCGCCATTCCCCCTATCACAACCGACTGGAAGCGCTGGGGGCCGAATTCATCCCGATCGCCAGCCAGGAGACGCCGTTGTTCTACAACAGCAACGCCAGGCTGGTCGACAAATACGCAGATGCGATGCCCAACTACTCGGGCTACGACGCCATCGGTTGGAACCCGATCATGGGTGCGGAACACCTGGAACTGCGCAACAACGTGGGGCTTGTCGACTGGTCCGCGGCGATTGGACCGATCGAGGTGGCGGGGCCCGGCGCTCTCGCCCACCTCCAATTCATGTGCACGGCCGACGTTGACGTTCCGCCCGGTCAGATCGTGTACTCCCTTGTACTCACGCCCGTGGAGGCATCGCCCGCGATGTCACCGTGGCGCGAATCGACGAGACAACCTGGTGGCTGCTGACCGGAAAGGGCAACCTGCCGGCAGAGATCGCGCTGTACCGATCGATCGCGCCCACCGACGGTTCGGTGCGGTACCGCGATCTAAGCGAGCAGACGATTGCGATCGGACTGTGGGGGCCCAACAGTCGAGCAGTTCTGGAATCGGTCACCTCTGATGACGTCTCGAACGAGACCTTCCCGTGGTACTCGTGGCAGAAGATCGACGTCGGTATGGCCCCGGTCACCGCCCTTCGCATCTCTTATCTGGGCGAACTTGGCTGGGAGTTGTACGTTCCGCCGTCGCTGGCGCTTCACGTTTGGGACACGCTCTGGGAAGCGGGCCGAGCGTTCGACATGCCCGCCATCGGCGCTCAGGCCGTCTTCTCCACCCGGATAGAGAAGGGATACCGGCTGTGGGGGTCTGACCTGACGCCCGACCACTCCCCCAAAGAGTCCGGCGTCACGTGGGCGATGGACATGACCAAGGACTTCCGAGGCAAGAAGGCCGCCATCGAGGCCGACGTAAATCAGAAGGTCGTAACCCTGCGGTTCGATGATCCTCTTGCCGTCGTGTACGGCTGGGAACCGGTGTATCAGGGCGATCGTGTTATCGGTCGCGTCGCGGGTGGCGCCTACGGTTACAGCGTCGGGGCGTTCATCGCCCACGCCTTCCTCGACGCCCAGGTCACCGATGTGGGACTGGCCGTCGAGGTGGAACAAACCGGAAGGCGGTTGGCCGCCCACGTCGTGCAGGGCCCACTGTTCGATCCCTCATCCATCCGGCTGAAAGCGTGATCGCAGTACCGTGCAGACGGTGACCGCCCGAACAACCATCAGTCCGTGGATTCAGGACCTGCCGAAGGTCGAACTTCACCTGCATCTCGAGGGTTCGATGTCGGTCGCCACGGTGGCCGCCCTCAGCGAACGACACCACGTCGACCCCAGCGGCGTCTGGCCGAACGGTCTGCCGGAACGATTCTCATTCGACGGGTTCCCCGACTTCGCCAACCAATTCTTCTACGGACTCTCCCTCCTACGAACCGGCGCCGACATCGCGACCATCACCGAAGATCTCGCCGCGACGCTTGCGACCCACAACGTCCGTACGCCGAGGTGACTACGACGGCGTTCACGCACTTCCTTCAGCGGGACGATCGACCGGGCATGAGCCCCGGCGAATACCGCGACGGGCTGAACGAGGGCCGGCGACTGGCGGCTCAACTGGGAGTTGAGATCAATTGGGTGATCGATATCCCCAGGGATCTTGAGATGCCCGATAGTTCGGTGACCATCGACTACCTCGAGAGCACCGAAACACCTGACGGTCTCGTCGCGATCGGGCTCGGTGGTTACGAGGTGGGTTTCCCGGCGGCTCCCTACGCCGATGCCTTCAACCGAGCACGGGCCATCGGCCTTCACTCGGTGCCGCACGCTGGCGAAACCGAAGGTGCTCATAGCGTGCGATCGGCAATCGAGGATCTGGGCGCAGAACGAATCGGCCACGGTGTTCGTTGTCTGGAAGACCCCGAGCTGGTTTCACAGATCGTCGAGCGGGGCATCATGCTCGAGGTCTGCCCCACCTCGAACGATCTGCTTCAGGTGATCGACTCGATCGGTGACCACGCGCTGCCCGCCCTGCGGGAGGCCGGGATTCGGGTGTGCATCAACACCGACGATCCCGGCTGGTTCGCCACCGACATCAGCACCGAATTGGCCCTGGCCACTCAGTATTTCGGGGTGTCCGACCAGGATCATCTGGCGATCCAGCTGGACGCCGTTGCGGCGTCCTTCGCATCGATCGATACGAAACAGCTCATCAGCGACCAGCTCGTCGCCTATGGCGGTTAGGCGCCCGACACCAGATCCAGCACATCGGCATCGGCCAGGGTGGTGCGCACGTCAACGTCGGCCTTTGGCACTACATCAGGGCAGAACTGTGACATTGCCTGCTCAAGCGACTGACGAACCTCGTGCACCAGCGGAACGGCGTCGGATCGATCACATTCGATAACCACCGAGTCGTGAACAGTTTGCACCGGCCGTGCACTGGGGAAGGACCGCAGCCGAGAGTCCAAATCGGCGTACGCCGCCAACATGATGTCGGCCACGCCGCCCTGGATCGGTGCATTGCGCCAGGCATTTACCATGGCCGACACCCGCTCACGCGCCGCTCGTTCGAGCAGTTTCACCGCAACGTCCCGGCCGGCGGCGCCCCGGACCTCTTCGATGTATCGGCGCCGCAACGACCTGTCCTCGAACTGGATCCGGGCGATCGAATCATCTACCGGCACGCCGTCGACCTCAAGCGTGAGTGAGTGTTCGGCGGCGAAACGGGTCCGCAACTGCACCAGAGCAGGGTTGTCGGATCGGACAGCATCCACTGCTGCGACCAACAGCAACCGGTCCAAGTGCAGGTTGAACTGTTGGCGCCGTCCCGCAACCGTGCGGCTGGCGAAAGTGAACGGCGTCTGATCCTCAAGCAGTGCTACCGGCGCCGAATAGTTCATCAGCCACCGGACTTCGGCCAGTACGTCATCGAACCCTTTGGTCTGGGTCAGAGGATGCACCTCGGTGATCTCCAGCGCAGATGGCCATCGGCCACGATTTCTTCGAAACTCCCGCCGGATCGACGACACCTTGTTGAAGCCGTGCGCCAAACGCATGGAGAGTGTCCAATCGATTGCGGCGGCGTCGTCCTTCAGCGCCTCGATCTCGGCGATTCTGGCCTCAGCCCACGCCGCCGTGCCGGGATAGGTCTGCCGATACTGGGCCAGCAGTCGGCTGGCTTCCTCGGTCGAGGTTGGCGCGCCCTCGGCGGTGAGCGAACGTCCCAACGCCGCTGCGCCGGTGCCATAGGCGATGCCGAAATTGAGAGCCTTTGCGATCTGCCGTAGATGTTTCAACCGATCGGGGTCGGTCGATTGCAGGTCAGCTGGATCGAATCCGAACATGCTGGCTGCTGTAAGGACGTGCACGTCTTCGTCGCGAGCGAAAGCAGCTCGCAATGGTTCATCGTCGGCGACCTGGGCCAGATAACGAAGCTCCGCCTGGCTGAGATCGGCGTAGACGAAGACCCGTTCCTCGGATCCGGGTCGCAGGTACGGCTTCATCAACGGCGTGAAGTTCTGGGCGTTCGGATTGCGGCTGGCGAGTCGGCCGGTGTTGGTTCCTACCACCTGGAGATACTGCGGCCGCAAACGACCGTCGTCATGGAGGTGTTCGTGAATCGATTCGCCGTAGGTGCTGAGCACCTTGTTGTAGTTGCGAAAGTCCAGCAGGGCCGACGCCAACGACCCGCCGATTTCCCGAAGCACCGTGGCCGTGACACTGTCGCTGTCATCGAGTGCTCGGGGTTTGTCGCCCCGAGCCTCGAACCAGGATCGCACATGGTCCGCGGACCACTTGTTCAACGCCTCCCGCACCTGTTTATCCGATGCTGGGTTCCATAGCGGCTCAACCACCGCGTCGAAGAGGGTTCCCTGCCCACCACCGGTCAGCATCGCCAACTCGCCGACGGCCGCTCTGCGTTTGGTCTCGATGCCGGCGAGTTCCTTTTCCCAGCCGGCCCAGTCGAACGGAAGGCCGGAACGTTCCATCCGGTCGAGGAACGGGCGTGCCCGTTGTTCAATTTCGCAGATGCGATCCAGCTCGGCTTCGGTGATTTTGGCTCGGATGGCGTCAGCTACCCACAGCGTCTCCACCGCATCGGCGGCAGCGTAGGAAATCTGCGCAGGCGTCAGGTCGTCGTTGGCGGTGTAGGACAACTGAGTTGTTCCCTTGCCCTCAGCCTCAAACCCCAGATAGTGCTCCGTAGCCCAGGCCAGACCATGGAACCACGTGACCCCACTCTGCCCCTGGAAGAGCAGTGCGTCGGCCAGCTGTGCGTCCCACCACCGCAGCTCCGACGTTGTGTCGTCGGACTCCCACACGGCCGCGTCGATCACCCGGGCATCGAAGTTGGCATTCCAGGCATCCGCCGTAACCCCGGCAAGGATCGGCGCCAGGAGGGTCGGTGCCACATCGCGGGCATCCACCACAAAACTTCGCTCGTTTCCGTTCCGGTCACGAGTAGCCACCGACATCACCCGAAGCAATCGCGCCCGAGGGCCGTCGATTGGGGTTTCGGTGTCGATTGCCACCCGCACTGCACTGCGCAGACACTGGTCGAGATCCGCAAGGCCGTCCGGATTGTCGATGAAGGTGAAGGGCACCTCCTCGGGACGACGGGTCACCGTTGCGACGATACCGGCGCGGCCGGAACACCCGGGTCAGGGTCCTATGTCGGGTTATCCGCAGTAGCGGGCCCACCGTCGCATAGCGTCGGAACGGTGGGAGTACCGGCGCAGACACGACGACTGAGCGGAATCGTGGCGTTCCTGGTTCTCTCGATGTCCATATTCGCCGGGGTGCCAGCCGCGGGTGGAGATGTTCGGTTCCTGTTGACCGGGTCGGTCGATTCGACCGGCCGCACGGCCAGCGGTTGGACATCGACGCTGTGGACACCAAAGGCGGATGGCGAAGTGCAACTCGAACTGAACTTCGCCGCGACTGCAGATCTGCGGCTGGAGGTTCGGCGTGAGTCCGACGGGCAATGGATTGGCGCCGACCTTTCGAAGCGGAATCCTAAGCTGCTGACGATTCCGGTACAGGCTGGTGTCGAGTATCAGGTGGCGGTGTGGGCCATGTCGGGTTCATCATGGTTTGCAATCGCCGACGCTGCCAACCCAACGCCGCCCGGCGACTCTGAGCGGCCGAACATCCTTGTGATCATGACCGACGATCAACGGCGGGACTCCATGGATGAAGCCATGCCGAAGACGCTGGCGTGGATGGCCGACCAGGGCACTCGATTCACCGAGGGATACGTGACCACGCCGTCGTGCTGTCCGTCCCGAGCCTCGGTACTCACCGGTCAGTACAACCACAACAACGGTGTCGTGACTCAGGCCGGGCCTGCCTTCGACGAGTCCACCAGTATCGCCAGGTACCTGTCC
>CALGOA010000129.1 GCA_937958015.1 uncultured Acidimicrobiales bacterium
GCCCCGTTGTCGTGCAACAGCAGTGTGACCGGAATGTCGTACTGGGCTGCGGTGGCGAGTTCGGTGGCCGTGAACATAAATCCACCGTCTCCGATCAGGCCCAGCACCGGGGTGGAACCTGCTCCCACCTGGGCGCCGATCGCGTGCGCCACCCCGGCCCCAAGCGTGCCGGCCGGGCCGCTGGTCAGAAACGTGCGCGGGGTCCGGAACTCGAACAGGATGTGGGCTGCGAATCCCATCTGGGTGACGTCCTCCACGATGATGCCGTCGTCGGGAAGGACCTCCCTGATGACCTCAAGCGTCTCGATCTGGGGAATCATGTGGGCGGTTGCGGCGGCGAAATCGGAACGATATGACGCCAACACCGAATCGAGGTTTCGGCCGTTCGTCGCATCGGCAGGAAGTCCGCTCAGAATCGACTCGAGGACCGGAGCGGCCTCGGCGTGCACACCGATCGTGCCCAGTTCATGCCGGTCCAACTCGGCCTCGTCGACGTTGATTTGAACGATCGTCATCTCGTCGTCGGTGCCCCAGTGGGTGATCGGGAACTCCAGACGGGTGCCGATTCCAATGACGAGGTCGGTGTCCTCCCAGAATCGGTGACCGATCGGAAGCGGAACCCAGAGTCGATGGCGGGAATCCATCGTGCCGTGCCCCTGTCGTCGGGTGAATACGGGTGCTTCGATCGCCTCGGCCAGTTGGCGAACCTGATCCCCGGCGTCCCACGCACCGCCACCGACCACGATCACCGGACGTTCGGCCCGTTCGATTGCGGCGATGGCTGCGGCGACTTGGCCCTGATCGACATCGGGTACGGAGCGAACCGCCGGGTCCAAAACCCCGTCGACCTCCCGTCGCCATGTGTCGACCGGAAACTCGATCGACACTGGCCGGGCCTCGTTAGCCATCAGGGCGGCGAGCGCAGCATTCACGACCTCGACAGCATCCTCGCCGCCGCCGACGACACCGGCATGTTTGGTCACCTGCCGTAGCACGGCGGTTGGATCGTTCAGGTCGTGGAGAACGCCGATGTTTCTGCCGGCCTGTTTCGTGGCCACGGCGCCGATGATTCCCAAAACCCGCCCACCGGCCCAGTAGGCGCTGCTCATCGCCGCCGTCGCATTCAACATCCCCGGTCCCGGGACCACGCAGAACGCAGATGGTCGGCCGGTCGCCTGCGAATGGCCCATCGCCATATAGGCCGCGCCCTGTTCGTGTCTCGTGACGATCGGGGTGATGTCACGAGCGTCGACGAGTTCGTTGAAGAAGTCATCGTTCTGGATGCCGGGCAGACAGAACAGGGTGTCGATCTCCAACTTGCGGAGAGCGTCGATTGCGAGTTGGGCAACATTGGTCACGACCCGAACGTACTTGGCCTCGGCGGTCACCACCTCAGTGGCGCCCGGGGGTGGTCTCAGAGTGAACTTTTGGCCGATGCGGCGGGTCGAGCCATGTTCTACCGTCAACCCCGTGACCAGCCCGTCTTTTGTTTCCCGCGGGCTGGCTCGCACCCGTCGACGGCTGGTCGATGTCCAGGCAACGTTGGCGGTCGATCAGGACGGATCCGGGCCCCGGCGGGCCGACTGGGTCTATGCGGGGCTGTTTCTGCTCCTCGGGATCCTCGAGGGCCTAACCGATGTCGAGACGGCCACGATGCCGGGCCTCCAGGTTCTGGTTGCGGTGATTGCCGCGGCTGGCGTGCCGTGGCGTCGGGTGCGCCCTCCCTACGCCATGGTTGCTGCGGTAGCGCTATTCACGGTGGCGTCGGGGCTCAACGACGACGTCGACTTCAGCATGACCGCCGGTGCGTTCTTCGCCATCGTCTTCCAGATGTACGCCGTCACCCGGTGGCGACCCGAGCGCGATGTGATCCTCGGCGTGGCTGCGGTCGTGATCCTCGATCCGGTCGGGGCCTTCCTGCGAACCGGTCTCGTCGCTGATCTGATCGCAAACTTCACGTTATGGACGTTGGTTGCTGCCACGGGACTGGTGATGCGATACCGACGGGTGCTCCAGTTGAATCAGGTCGAACAGGCCCGGCTTTCAGAGCGCAACGTCCTGGCCCGTGAACTCCACGACTCCGTGGCCCACTATGTGTCTGCCATCGCTGTTCAGGCCCAGGCGGCTCAGTTCGTGGCGATGAGCGACCCCGCCGCTGCGTTGAGGTCCATGGCGGAGGTTGAGCGCACCGCTAATCGTGCTATCGACGAAATGCGGCTCATGGTCGGCGTTCTACGCACCAGCGATGACATCGCTCGAACGGTCGCATCAACGTCGCTACTTGATCTCGTGGACCCCGCGCTACGTCCGCAGGTCAGCGTCACCGGCGTCTCGGATCTCTCCCAGCTCAGCGCACCCGTCGCAGCCGCGACGTTCCGGGTGGCCCAGGAGGCGGTGACCAACGCCCGAAAACACGCACCGCAGGCCCGTTTCATCAACGTCGATTGCACCGTCACGGCCGATGAGGTGGTTTTGCAGGTGGCCAACGACGGATCCTCCAGCCAACCCGACGGCGGCGGCTACGGTCTCATCGGTATGGAAGAACGGGTCGCAGCACTCGGGGGACGTCTGATGGCGGGACCAACCCCGGATCGAGGTTGGAACGTGGTGGCCCGTATTCCCCGAGACACCACAACCACCACCGGGCCTTCCTCATGATCAGTGTGCTCATCGCCGACGATCAGGAACTGGTTCGGACCGGCTTTCGGATGATCCTCGACGCAACCGACGGCATCGAGGTTGTCGGAGAAGCCGTCGACGGTCGTGATGCGGTCACCAAGGCGCTCCACCTACGACCCCATGTGTGCCTGTTCGATGTTCGAATGCCGGAGATGGATGGCATCGAAGCTACCCGTCAGATCGCCGGGCCCGACATCGAGGACCCGCTCAACGTTGTGATCGTGACCACGTTCGACACCGACGAGAACGTGTACGGAGCGCTCGAGGCCGGTGCCACCGGGTTTCTCCTGAAGAACGCCGGTCCTCAGCTGCTGATCGAAGCTGTTCGGGCCGCGGCCGAGGGTGATGCGTTGATCTCTCCCAGCGTCACTAAGCGATTGCTGCAACACGTGAACGACAGCTCCGGACTGGTGCGGCGGGAGCAACCCGTCGATGCGCTAACCGAACGCGAAGAGGAAGTGCTGGCCGCCGTGGCCCGCGGCCTCACCAACAACGAAATCGCATCTGAGTTGTTCATCTCACTCGGAACCGCCAAGGCGCACATTGCACATCTCATGGAGAAGTTGCAGGCGCGAAACCGCGTCGAGTTGGTGATTTGGGCCTACGAAACCAAACGTGTGTCCTAGGCCAGGCGCCCTCTAACCGGCCAGGTCTGGGATGGGATGGTCGCCAAGCGCCACGCTGACGTTCTTGGTCTCGGTGTAGAAGTCGAAACTCCAGTCGCCGCCGTCACGGCCGATGCCGCTGCGTTTGTTGCCTCCGAACGGGGTGGGGAGGTGGCGCACGTTCTGAGAGTTGATCCAGATCATTCCGGCGTCGAGAGCATCGGCGACCCGATGGGCTCTACTCACATCGTTGGTCCAGAGATAACCCGCTAACCCGTACTCGATGTCGTTGGCGATCTTGACCGCGTCGGCCTCGTCGGAGAACGGAATGGCGGTGAGAGCGGGACCGAAGATCTCCTCCTGTGCGATCGACATCTGATTGGTCGCCTGTGTGAACAACACCGGCGCCACGAAGTTGTCGGAGGGAGCGTCGGCCATGTTGGTTCCCCGATGCACGGTGGCACCCTGTTCCACCGCAGCGTCGACGTACGACTTCACCTTGCCGGTGTGGCGCGGGTGGACGAGCGGTCCGATCACGGTGGACGGGTCCAGGGGGTGGCCAACCGGGATGGTCTTGATTCGTTCGGCCAACTTGGATGTGAATTCGTCGTAGATCCCCTCTTGGATCAACACTCGGCTCGATGAGGTACATCGCTCGCCGTTGAGTGAGTAGATCATGAACGTGACGGCGCGGAGGGCCCGTTCCATGTCGGCATCATCGAACACGATGACGGGGTTCTTGCCGCCCAGTTCGAAGTGCACCCGCTTGAGCGTGTCCGCGCCCTGGGACTGGATTGCCGAACCCGTCGCCGACTCGCCGACGAAGGCGATCGCCTTGATGGAAGGATGTTCGGTCAGTGATTTTCCGGCGGTGTGGCCCAGTCCATGAACCACGTTGAGCACACCCGGCGGGAGGCCGGCCTCCAGAGCGATCTCGGCCAGGAGGTGGGCCGTTAGCGGACTCCACTCGGCCGGTTTGTGGACCACCGTGCAGCCTGCGGCCAGAGCGGGGGCGATCTTCCACGTGCTCAGCATGAACGGTGTGTTCCACGGCGTGATCACACCGACCGGGCCGATCGCCCGGCGAGTGGTGTAGTTGATGTGGGTGTCGGTGGGCAGGCTTTGGCCGTTGGCCACCGTGGTCGCCAGGTCGGCGAAGTAGGTGAAGTTGGCCGCTCCCCGGACCGCCGCCGCACTCATGAAACGCATCGACTGACCGGTGTCGACGCATTCGATCAGGGCGATCTGGCGGGCCCGTTCGGTGATCAGGCGAGCCACATCCCGCAGCGTTTTCTGCCGACCGACGGCACCCATGTTCTGCCACACGCCGAAGGCTTCCTCGGCCGAGCGGGCTGCCGCGTCGATGTCGGCCGAGTCCCCGGAGGCGACCGAACCCATTTCTGACTGGTCGATAGGGGAGTGGTTGGTGAAGGTGTCGCCGCTGACGCTGGCGACCGAATCTCCGTTGATGAGGTGCCCGAGCGGCTGGTCCCTGAAGCGCTGCAGATAACCGTCGGCCTCGGCCAGGTTCTGTTCGAGGGTGTAGGAGTTGTCAGCCATCAGTCGCTTGCTTTCAGGTGGGTTCGGATGTGGTTTCGGTTGATGCGGTGATCGGGATCAATTTCCTGAATCTCGCCGCTGAGCGCCACGACCAGCTCCGGGGCTTCTGCGGCGAGGAATGTGTCGATCGTGTCGAGCATGAGCACGAGGAACTCATTCTTCGTCTCGGCGCTGCGGCCCGGCCCGATTCGGGCGGTGAACGCCACGAAGGCGTACCGGGGATCACCGTCGGCGATTCGATAGTTCGCCCTCGCAACCGCTCGGGTCCGCAACCCCACAAGGGGCGGCAAACCGTGCTGCGCAGCCTGTTCGTGAACCATGTCTACGAGGTGCTGAACATCGCAGGCATCGTTCAGATTGGCGGAGTGCTCGAGGGTGAGATGCGGCATTACTTCACATGTTAGACAATTTCTTCACTACCATGACGAGCGATGTCCAGTTCTTCTCCGAAAACTCGTTTCGTCTCGTACCACACCACCACCGATCCGAGCCTTCGATTCGGCCTGGTCGATCGATCCGGTGATGGAGTGATCGAACTGGGTCGGCGCGCGATGTACCGCTCGCTGCTTCACGCGATCGAGGCGGGTGCCCTGGATGAGCTGTCAACGTTTGCCGACGATACCGCCGACGTATCGCTGGCCGACATCATCTTCGACCGACCGCTCCATCGGCCCGGAAAGATCTTCTGTATCGGTGTCAACTACGGCGGTCGCAGCGCCGAGTACGACGACACCACCGACAAGTCCTTTCCCAGTGTGTTCGTCCGGTTCCCCGAATCGTTCACCGGGCATGAGCGGAACCTCACCCGCCCACCCGAGAGTGAGCAGCTCGACTACGAGGGCGAAATCGTCGTGATCATCGGTAAGGGCGGCCGTAGGATCGACCAGGCCAACGCCCGCGAGCACATCGCTGGGGTTTCGATGGGCAACGAAGGCACCATCCGCGACTGGGTCCGGCACGCCAAGTTCAACGTGACTCAGGGCAAGAACTGGGCCGGCTCCGGTGCGATCGGTCCGTGGGTGGTGCCGATCGAGGAGATTCCGGCCTTTGACGAGCTGACGATCGAAACCAGAGTGAACGGTGAGGTCCGCCAGCACGACTCGCCGGCGACGATGAAGTACCCGATCGAGTACCAGATCAGCTACCTGTCAACGTTTTGCACGCTCGAGCCCGGCGACATGATCTTTACCGGCACCCCAACCGGTGCTGGCGCCCGCTTCGATCCACCGGTGTGGCTGGTCCCGGGCGACCGGATAGAGGTGGAGGTCGCCGAGATCGGCACACTTGCCAACGGCGTCGCCGACGAGGTGATCGAATGACCGACTCGAACTCGTCTCTCCGAGGCTTCGATCGGTCGTTGCCCATGGCTCTATTGCGAGCCAGGGAATCGATGATGCGTCAGTTCCGTCCGATGTTGGCCCAGCACGACATGACCGAACAGCAGTGGCGAGTGCTGCGTGCGCTCGCGGCCTCTGAACTGCCGCTCGATGTAGGTGAGATTGCAGATGCAACGTTTCTGCTCGGCCCCAGCCTGTCTCGGATCCTTGCCAACCTCGAGGGCCGGAACCTGCTTCTCCGCCGAGCTGGCGAGACCGACCAGCGTCGCTCGGCCATCTCACTGACCGCCGATGGACGCGCGCTGTTCGAGAGAATCGCCCCCGAGTCGGAGGAGATCTACGGGTTGATCGAGCGTTCGTTCGGCGAGGATCGCCTTTCGGAGCTGATTTCGCTGCTGGCCGAGTTGGAGAAGTCCTGATGTTGACCGAGGAACAGGTGATCGCCGAGGCGGCACTGCTAGATGGGGCCGAGCGGGCCCGTACGCAGATGCGTCAAACCACATCGGTGTATCCGGAGGCCACGATCGACGACGCCTATCGAATTCAAGCGGCCTGGAAGGACCTCCGGCTGGCGCGGGGTGAGCAGTTGGTTGGTCACAAGATCGGACTCACGTCGAAGGCGATGCAGGCATCGATGCAGATCTCCACGCCCGATTCGGGGTTTATTACCAACGTCATGAGCTTCGATGCCGCGGATGGTCCGGTGTCGATCGTTGCCGGTGATCACTTGGACGCCAAGATCGAAGTTGAGTTGGCCTTCGTTCTGAAAAGCGATCTCGACTCGGCCGACGTGGAACTGCCAGATGTTCTGGACGCCACCCAGTACGTCGTGCCGGCCCTTGAGCTGATTGCCGCTCGATCGTTTCGGGCCGATCCTGAGACCGGACGACGTCGCACCGTGGTTGACACGATCTCTGACAACGCCGCAAACGCGGGCATCATCACCGGCGGTCGCAAGGTCGCGGTCGACGAGGTGGACCTTCGATGGGTGGGAGCCCTATTGGAACGCAACGGTGAGATCGAAGAGTCGGGCCTTGCCGCGGCGGTCCTCAATCATCCGGCGAACGGAATCGTCTGGTTGGCTCGTCGCTACGCCGAGCAGGGCATGAGCCTGGCGGCGGGCGACGTCGTGCTGGCCGGTTCCTTTACCCGCCCGGTCGACGTTCGGGCCGACGATCGATTCGCCGTGGACTACGGGCCGCTCGGTGTTGTAGCGGTCGATTTCAACTAGCAGCTGACTGGAGTCATGCGATGAGCCTCTACTACGTACAGAAGTATCTCTACGAACTGAATCGCAGTCCATCGGTTCAGTCCGACTACCGGGCCGATCCGATCGCTGCGGTCGAGGTCTTCGCTGGTGACGGCGAGCTCAAACTGACCACCGAGGAACGGTCGGCGTTGACCGACCCCGACATCGGCAAGTTGTATCACCTCGGCGTCAACGGTCAGATCCTGATGCACTTTGCGGCATTTCACGGGATCGAGTGGGCCGACTATCTCGAACGGATGCGCGATGGCATCCGCACCCACGGACCTGTCCGCGAGGGTGTCTACGCACTGACCACCGAGCTGTAGGAGCAACCAGATGTCACTCGTTTTCGCTGGAGTGTGCAGTCATGCACCCGGAATCACGGGGCGGTCCGACCTAGCCGATCCTGATAAGCGCGATGCGCTCTATGCCGCCTTCGACGACCTCCACGATCGACTCGAAGCCAGTAGGCCCGACGCGCTGATCGTCATAGCGGCCGAACACTTCGCCAACTTCTTCATGAACAACATGCCCAGCTTTGCGATGGGGATGGCCGATCACTACGAGGGGCCGATCGAGGACCCCGACTGGTTGAAGATCCCGAAGTTCACCGCCCCCGGCAACCGGGATCTCAGCGGTCGAATCATCACCGAGGTCATGAAGACGGTGGATGTGAGTTACGCCGAGGAATGGCTCTTCGACCATGGGATCGCGGTGCCGCTCAACTTCCTCACGCCCAACTTCGAACTTCCGGTCATACCGGTGAACATCAATTGCCAGGGGCCTCCGTTGGCGCCGCTGCATCGAGCCTGGGCGTTCGGCGAAGCGCTCCGCCGGGCGGCGGATTCGGTTCCCGAACGGATAGCGATTGTGGGAACCGGTGGTATTTCCCACTGGCCGGCCACCCCGGATTCTGGCCGTATCAACGAGGAGTGGGATCGCGAGTTCATGGATCGCTGGTGTCGCAACGACCGGTCCGAACTCTTGGACTACGACGACCTGACGGTCTACGCCGACGCCGGGCAGGGCGGCTTCGAGATTCGTACGTTCCTGGCCGTATCAGCCGCGGCGGCAGGGGCGAAGGGGACGATGCACTTCTATGAGCCCATACCCATCTTCGCCGTCGGCTGCACCACGGCGACCTACGACCTCTAAACCCCCATCTGGGTGGGGTGGTTGTCTAGCCCCAGCAGTGGCGGCTGGCGTTCCACGGGCGGGTGCCATCGCGTTGCCATGTGAGCAGCGCAGCCTCGTCCTGCTGGGCCGGTGTGGCCTGATCTGCAGTCGATACGCCATACCGGGCGGCGTGACCGTAGGCGGCCCATGAACCGCGCAGGAACTGATACGCACCGCGGGCTGAGGACCGTGGGTTGGCCGCGGTGTAGTTGCCGTGGGATTCGCACTCCCTAATCTCCAGCAGGATGGGCGGAACGAAGACGCCATGACCGGCGTCTACGAAACCCTGGGGATGGGCTCTCACCTCTCGCTCGGGCGGGGGCAGGGTGCCGGTGATGATCTGATGCTCGAGCGAGTCGCTGATGGCGACGACGACCTTGGTCTCATCGGCGAACTGGTCCCAGAACTCGTAGCCGGCCTCGCCGGGCATCCGACCCAGGGCTCCGACGTACGCATCGATGATGTGGTCGCCGCTGGTCCGCAGCTGGTATTCGGGGCTGGCGAGGAGCAGTGCTGCGATCTGTTCGATCGGGTATCCCTCGGCCAGAAGTCCACCCCAGTAGACCGCACCCTCACGTTCGGCTTCACGGCCGAGCGTGGCTCGGTAGAGCCGTTCAGCCCGGTCGATATGGGCGTCGTTCAGAACCTGGGCTTCGTACTTTGGAGCCGAGGCGGAAGCGGGAGAGATGGGCAACATCTGGACCGAAATCACTGCGAGGAGTGAGGCGATGAGCGCGCGACGTAGGGAGATTGTTGGCGGCATGGCGGACGAGTATTGGGCGCTCGCCGACTCGATCCTCGGGTAATTTAGCCCAAAGCGGCAAACGACACGTCCGGGTCACTTGCAACTATGCAGATGATCAGTTCGGTCGGAATCGGAAGACCGTTCCAAAGGCGCAGGTGGGCGACCCCGGTCGGGCGGGAGACGCCGACCTTGCGTTGAATATCGTCGACGCATTTGCCGGCACCACGACCTCGGTAAAACCATCGAGTTGCCGGTCGCCGTCGACCGTGAACTGCACCGCGATTTGATAGGCCCGTTCCTCAGCCAGCGGATTGGCAACCTCACCGACCAGTCGGGCGCCCTGACCGGGCTCGTTGGTGCACTCGATGGTCTCAAGTAGATCCCGCTTGGACTGCTCGGAGAGTTCACGTTCCTCGCCAAAGTTGGGTTCGGGGTCCGGTTCATCGAGCGGGGCGAAGTTTACGAAGTCGTCCTGGCGAACGGTGAAACCCAGCGCATCGACCGCTACAAACTGGGCCATCAGCAGCGCCACCACCATTCCGGCGCCGAGGGCGATGTAGGAGTGTCGTCGCAGCGGTCGAGAGCCGATTCGGTCCTTTGGTGACGGTGGAGGTAACGACTCTGCCAGGGCATAAATCGCCGAACTCGCCGGACCGTATTGGGGGCCGAACGACACGCCGGCCTGGGGCGCCGGCGAGGTGTCGACCGGCCAGTACCGACCATCGGAGCGTTGCTCCCAACCAGCGGGTGGGGGCCACGGATACTCGCGTCCGTTCCACGCAACGTAGGTGTCGCTCACCTGCCCATAGTGCCACATCAGCACCGTTGGTCGGGTCAGCCATCGGATCGTTCCTAGGGAACGTCCACCATTCGATCTTGCACCGTGAGCGACCCGGCGCCAGCCGCTAACTCGACGAAATCTCCCGTCGCTACGTTCGGACCGACCTCACCCATGTTGGTTATCGATGGGATGCCCAGCTCGCGGAGGATGATCGATCCGTGACTGAGGTCGCCGCCTATCTCCACCGCAACACCGGCGACCGAGGAAAAGATGGGAACCCAGCCGGCGTCCACACTTCGAGCCAGCAGCACTGTCGACTCCGGATGGAACCCATCGGGCAGTTCGATCGGGGGTTCGTTGCAGCGCAGCACCTTCCCCTCCACCGTCCCCGGCACCAGCGGTATGCCGACGAAGCGGGTGCGGTCGTCGATCGATCGGGCGCGGGCCGGATCGTCGAAACGGCGCAGCGTGTCAGGAACCCGGATCTCCAATTGTTCGGCGCGGCGTTCGCGAATGCGGTTGAAATGCTCGAGCGGGTAGCTGGCACCATCGTCAAGCTTGGCGGCTTCGTCGATGGTGAGCAGCCAGAGGTCTGACTCGGTGGGGAGCTGACCATTTGCTGCAGCCGCCTCGGCAAGTGACACGAGGCGGTTCCGAATGGCCAGGAACGACCGCATCGTCTCGCTTCGGAGGGTTTCCCGGGCCCGCATCGGCCGCTGCGCCACCCACCACACCGGCAGGGTGACAACCGAGCGAATGGATGAGTTCCTTGAGCCGGCACCCCGCTCGGGTTGAGCAAGCGCCCGTTCGATGGGAGTCGGATCGTCAACGAACCGGGGCCGAGCGATATCGCTCTCGAAGATGCCTCGATGGCCGTGGTCATCCATCCATTCCGACAGGTTCCGTCGGCCCGATCGCACCGCTTCAAGATCGTCGAGCATCTGGGCTGCTGCGGTGCGTTGGGTCGCCAGATGTTGATCCAGCGTTCCCGTCCTTCTCAACAGCGCAACCGGTGGGGCGAGCGCGGAGGCGAGCGCACCCATCTCCTGCACCAACCCCTCGTACACGGTGCCGAAGATGTCGATCGTCTCGGCGAAGCTGGCGGTGGCGAGAACGTCGGCGGAGCTCATCTCCCGCAGTTCTGCACTGCGTTTCGACGATCGCCCGACCGCTTTGAATTGGCCGAGGGCCAGCTTGAGGAGTGTGTGCGGCCGGGCCAGTAGTCGGGTCGGCCGCAGCGGGGTGTGTACGTCGGGTTCGCCGCCGTAGTTCTGGGTCACCAACTCGCTGGGTAACCCGAGAGCCCGCATCATGTCGGTCAGCATCGACAGATTGAGGTACGGCCGACCGGCGAAGGTCTCAACGAATGGTCGGTTGATGGGCAGGGATGAATCGATGTCGGCGTAGAACGACAACAGTCGGTCCGCCGACGCCTCGATCCTTGAGGTCATGAAGACCGAAGGCAGCTCGGGCAGGATCTCCTTGTGGTTGGCGAGGGTGAAGGTCTCGTTCCGCATCGGAGCCGCAGTGACGGGACGGAGCTGAATGAGCCAGCAGACCTCGCCATCGTCGGCCCACTCGATGTCCCATCCGAGGTCCCCGAAGACCGTGCGGACCCTTCTCAGTAGATGCGCCAAACGTTCCAGGTCCGGTCCCGCCGGTCGAGCGGCGCGATCCCATCGGTGCCGAACCCGGGCCAGACGAACCGAGTCCCCGGCCTCCTGTCCGTCTACCAAACGATCGGCGAGCCCGCCGATCGTGTTCACCAGGTCGTCCTCAAAACCCGCCTCGGAAAATGCGACACCAGCCCGCACGGGCGCTACCTGACGCATCACCAGAACATGCCGTGTGGTCCCTGATTCGCCGGATTGGCGGACCCGGCGTACCGCGTCGGCGACGGCGGCGTCCGCCGCTTCGACGTTCAATTCGGTTCGGAATCGCCCGGCATTGCTCTCCGCCTCGGTGTCTTCGGCCACGAAGGCACTCCGTACCGCGACAACACCCCCTCGAAGCTGGTGGGGCAGCGTGAACCCGTCGGGGCCGAGCCGTTCGTCGTCACCGACAACGATGAACGGAGGCACCGGCAGCCCTGCATCGCGAGCCATCACGAGGAGACCGGCCTTGTTGCCGAGTTCGGGCGAGGGATACCGATCGGGGGGTCGTCGGGTTAGCACGGTGGTTGAAGCACGACGATCACCGGGTCAACAGGCGGCGGGCCGGTCGATCGGACAACGACGGATGTCACTGATCATCGGCCAGGAGCTCCAGCGTCAGTTCGGCAAGGCGCTTCCCGTAGCTCTCGGGATCTTCGATCATCGGAAAGTGTCCCCAGTCGGGTTCGATCACGGTGCGTACCTGAGTGAACTTTTCCTCGAAAACTGGAACGTGGCTGGCGTTCAGGACCCGGTCTCCTGCACCCCACAGCAGAATCGTCGGAGTCGCCACCGGGCTCATCGAATCGAACCAGTCGGCGGTCAGAATGTCGAACATCGGCGAGAACGCTTCACACCGTCGGTACTCGGCGAGGAATCGACGGGCGAATGCCGGTCGCCGGCCGCCGAACAACACCCGGCTACCGATTTGCTGTGCGGGCCAGGAGCTGATGATCGATCGAACCGCCGTTCGGACCGGTCGGGTGCTCATCAGTCGGGGAAAGAGCCGGCGATCGAGATTGGCACCCACCGGTGCATGAAGAATGGCGCCATCGAAGACCGACGGATTTCGGCTGAGGAGGTCATGCACGATGGACCCACCGATGCCGTGGCCGAGGACCACGACCCGCTCCGTCGGAGCCGTCCGGCGAAGTTCCTCGGCCTCGTGTTGGACTGCGTCAGCGAAGCCCCGAATCGACGCATCGGTCGGCAACGGCGTCCCCTCGAAACCGGGCAGGGTGATCGGGTGGAGGACGACCTCGGGTTCGCCGGTTTCCCCTGCGTTGAGCGAACGTCGGAGAAGCGAGAATCGAAAGCCGCCTCCACCGTTGCCGTGTACGGCCAGCAGCTGCACTCGATCCGAGTTGGCCCTGTTTCCGTTCGCCACAGGCATCAGTGTGCACCACCCGATCGAGGCGCGGTGACTCCGGCGCTCCGGTCAGATGTCATCACGATCGGTTGAGTCGTCGTGGTCGGTCGGCATCGGCTCGGTGGTCGGGCCGATGCCTAGTTCGCGCTCGAGTGTCGTCACCCGTTCGACGAGCCGTTGCACCGTGGACTCGAGGTCGCTGATTCGGTCAGCCCGGCTGGTCCCGCTCGTCGTCGTCGATGCCGCCGCCTGATGAGCGGTCGCCGCATCGACGGGCCCGCCCAGAAGGTGCATGAATCGGTTCTGACTCTGCCCGGGACCCCGACCGAGGTCCACGACCAGTGGTCGTTCGCCCTGGCTGAGATCGTTCAACAACGCCGCTACCGCATCGACCGATTCGAACCCGACGTAGCGATCGGTGCGGGTGCGGATTTCGCCAGGAGTCTGGGGGCCGCGCAGCAACATGATGGCCAGAGCCGCGAGTTGGTGATCGTCGAGGCCCAGCGCTTCATCGAGAACGTGTTTGTGTTTGTCGGTGCGGCCCGAGGCGACACTTCGGCACAGCTTGTTGGCTCGCAATTCCATCATCGCCTGGATGACCTCACGCTCGCTGTAGTCGGTTACCGGCTCGCGATTTGTCTTCTGATTGCAGGCGTTGACGAGCGCGTTGGTGGACAGCGGATACTGGTCGGGCGTCGTCGCCCGCTTCTCTACCAGGCAGCCCAGGACTCGAATTTCTACCTCTGTCAGTTCCATCCTGTCCGACCCTACTGGAGCGCGGAACGGCGGGCCCGAACGGCACCAGAAGACCCTCGGTGGAACGGGAACTGCGGCGCCCCTTCGAACGACATAGTGAACGTGGAACTTTGTGCTCGCGGGTACCCCCGCGGTCGGATGCTGGTTCGGTTCGTTCGAATCGTTGGCGCTTTTGCCGCTCTGGTGTTGCTTCTTGCGGCCTGTTCCGCCGAACCGGCCCTGGACCTTTCACCCACCGCGGCCGAGGGACGAGAGATCACGTTGTCGTCCGGCTGCGCTGCGTGCCATGGTCGAAACGGTGAAGGGGGAGTGGCCCCGACCTGGCAGGGACTGGCGGGGTCGACGGTGTCCTTTACCGACCTCACAACGACGGTCGCTGATGCCGAGTACCTGGCCAACTCGATCGCCGACCCGTCATCACAGCTTCGAGCCGGGTTCAACCTCAAGATGCCGCAGAACAGCCTGACCGACGAACAGATCGACCTTGTGGTTGCCTACATTCAGGAACTGAAATGACTCGACGGCTCCCAACGATCTGCTTCACCCTCGCCTTGCTTCTCGCGGCCTGCGGATCGTCGGCCGACGAAACGCTCAGTGGATTCGAACGAACTCCGACACCAATTGTTAACGTCGAAACGCTGCCCGAGGTCACCGACGCGGGGTCACCTTTCCGCTTTGAGGCGCCCCAAACCGACGGGGTCCTAGTCGTCTACTTTGGCTACACGAACTGCCCCGACGTGTGCCCCACCACGTTGTTCGACCTCCGCACCGCACTGGACTCGATGGAGTCCTCGCAGCGGGATCGAATCGAAACCGCGATGGTGACGATCGATCCGAACCGAGACACCGACGAGGTCATCACCGGGTATGTGCGGTCGTTTCTTCCTGAGGCCGCCGCGGTGCGGACCACCGTCGACGCCGACCTGCGGGTGGTCGCCGACGCATTCGGCGCTGACTACGGCGTCACCGAAACCGCCGACGGCGAAATTGACGTGTTGCACACCGGGTCGCTCTACGCCGTGAACGGCGCCGGTGAACTTCTTGTCAGCTGGCCCTTCGGGGTGACATCCGAGGACCTCGCGAAGGACCTCGGGATTCTCCTGGAACGGGGCACGGTATGAACATCGTCCGACGGGCCGTCATCGCCGCAGTGTTGTTGTTCGGTGGTGCGGCATGTTCGAGTGAGACCGAACCTTTCGGAGTGGAGGAATCGAGCGAGCAGGGCGTCGCCGATTTCAACTATGAGATTCCCGCTGGCGCCGGCGAGGCTCTGGACGCCGGAACCCCGCTGGAGATTCTCCCGGCCGAGTTACGGGCCACGGTTGGCCAGTCGATCGAGATCGTAAACGTCGACGACCGGGGCCATCTCGTCGGACCGTTTTTCGTCGGCGCAAATGAGACGTTGAACTGGACGTTCACAACGCCGGGCGAATTCATCGGCGTCTGCACCGTGCATCCCAGTGGTGAGATCAAGGTGATCGTGGAGGAAGCGTGAATCGTCGTGCGTTCGGCGCCCTGATGTGTTTGCTGCTCCTTCTGGCAACCGCCTCCCCTGCAGCGGCCGATCCCGCCGGGCCGACCGAGTACGTCACCGAGATCCAGTCGATCGAACCGTTCCAGTCGGCGGTTTCGGTTCGCATGATCGGTGGGGACAGCTTCTTCGAACTGACCCAGTTGGAACCGGTGCTGATCGAGGTTCAGGGGTACCGGGGCGAGCCGTACCTACAGATCCTGCCGGATGGAACGATTCAGGAGAACAGACTCGCCCCTACTACCTACCTCAACGAGGAGCGATACGGAGCCGGCGACCTCGTTCCGGCGTCTGCGGACCCCGATGCCGCGCCCGACTGGGTCGTCGTCGGTACTGGCGGTCGGTACGCGTGGCACGACCACCGATCCCACTGGATGAACCCGCAACGTCCGCCGGGTTCGCAGGCTGGCGATGCGATCCTCGAGGCGGTGGTCCCGATCTCGGTCGACGGCACCGACGTAAAGGTGACCGTCGTGTCGTTCCTGCAGGACGATCCCTCCCCGGTGCCAGCCTTGGCCGGACTCGTCGTTGGCGCAGCGGCCGCTGCGGTCATGTTGCTGCGATCCTCGGTCGTCGTCGCTGTCGGTACGGCTTTCGTGGTCGCGGTCGTCGGCCTGGTGACGTTCGGTTCGGTCCCCTCGGAAACCGGCCCGGCGATCACCCTGTGGATCCTTCCCACAATCGGCCTGGTCGCTCTCCTCGCCGGTCTCGTTATGGGGCGTGGCCCCGTGGCGAATCCACTGCCCCGAATCGCGCTGTTGACGGTGGGCGGAGTGCAGCTGATTCTGTGGGCGGTACTGCAGCGGTCGGCGCTCACGAAAGCCATCCTTCCGACCGACATTCCGTGGTCGCTCTTTCGGTTCTCGGTAGTGGCATCGTTCGTCGTCGGCATCGCTGTTATCGGAATAGCCGTACGCATGCTTCAGGAAGCCTTCTCGGCACCGGTTGCATAGACCCACGATCGAGTAGTCCCAACCCCACGGAGTCCAGAGCGACTGTAGTCGCCTTTACGATTCCCTGATCGGAGCGATCAAGTGGCCTATTGTGGAAGCCGAGTCATCCAGAGAAGGTTGTTTATATGTCCGATGCAAATGCTCAAACCCCTCCCGGCTGGTATTACGCCGCCGGTGACCCGCCGGGAACACAGCGGTACTGGGATGGCGCCCAGTGGCAGGGTGGCCCGCAGCCGGTGGCTGGCAGCGGCCCCGGTGGCGGTGGCAGTGGTGGTGCTCAGCTCGGAGGTCCCGGCCAGCGGATTCTGGCAAGGATCGTCGACTTCCTCGTCCTGGTGATCCCTATCGGAATCGTGTTGGGAATCTTTGGCCAAGGATACTTTGGAACCCTGCTCGCCCTTCTGATCGGTGCGGCCTACGAGATTTATCTCATCGGTACGCGGGGCGCAACGGTCGGGAAGTCGGTCATGAATCTCAAGGTTGTCAACGAGGACTACTCGGACGTGGATATGGAAACCTCGGCGAGGCGGTACGCAATTAACTTTGTTCGTGTCGTGCCGGTCATAGGCTTCCTCATCATCATTCTGGTATTCCTAGCGTCGGTGGTTCTTCTGTTCACTGACGAGCGTCGACAGGCTGTCTGGGACAAGATCGGCCGAACGCTCGTGGTCGAGGGTTAAGTTTGAGGGTCTGGCCGCTTTGTCCATTGAACCAGCTGCAGTACGCACGAATCCGAGAGAAGAGAATACATGACTGATGCGAACGCACAGACACCCCCGGTTGGTACTACGCAGCCGGGGACCCTCCGGGCACCCAACGCTACTGGGACGGGGCACAGTGGCAGGGTGGACCGCAACCGGTATCTGGTGCCGCGTCCCTTGGTCAAATAGGTGGTGGCACAAAGGCCGATCTGGGCCCTCGCTTCATCGCCTTCCTCATCGATACCGGAATCTTGCTCGGCTTGTACGTCGTCGTCCTGCTTTTGACGGCGATCTTGGGGGCTCTGTCTGACACACTGGCCAGCTTGGTAGCCGTGATCGGATTTCTGGGAGTCTTTGGCTTCGGTATCTGGAATCAGATCATCCGGACAGGTCAAACCGGCCAGTCGATCGGTAAGGAACAACAGGGCGTAGCCCTTCTGGACAACAAGTCCGGCCAGCCGATCGGTGGTGGAAAGACGTTCGGACGAGTCCTTCTAGGCAGCATCATCGACAACATTTGTTTGATCAACACCCTGTGGATCTTCTTCGACTCCGACAACCAGCGCCTCGCTGACAAAGTCGTAGACGCCAACGTCTTCACAAAGTCCTGATCAGAGGTCGAATCCCACGTGCCCCAAGGGCACCGTCAGCTAAAACGGAAGTTGGAGCGTTGACGGGGCGGGAATCTGCTCGTTGAAGAGTCGAAGAATCCAGATCGTCGTCGCCACCACGCCGTTCAGCAACAGGAAGCGATTGGACTGGTGTCGCCATTGACCGAACCATGCGACGGCCGCCACGACCGGCACCTGCGCTACGAGCAGCACGACGAACGGGTGAGCGGCCCACGCTCCTGCGAGATCGAGGCGGAGGAGCCTGCGCCCAGCTCTGGTTCCGCCGCACAGTGGACAATACCCGCCGGTACAGCGCCGGAACGGGCAAAGAATCACGCCGTCGTCGTCGCCCAAGGCGACGAGTGCGAGGGCCGCAGCGGCGACCATTCCGATTCGGGTCGCAGCCGGGGACCAACGGGTCGGCTGCTGGAATGCCGTGGTCACGATGCGTTTCGGTCTTCTCGGTTCGACAGCATCTCGAGCAGATCGCTTCGGGCCCGGGCAACCCGGGAGCGGACGGTACCGATCGGACAGCCGAGTACATCGGCTGCATCGGCGTAGGAGAGTCCAGCGAGCTGCGTAAGAACCATCACCTCGCGACGGTCCGGCGCTAACGACGCCAGCAAGAGATCGTTGTCGACGGCTCCGGTCAGGTCGGGTTCAGCGATCTCGGGAAGTTCCACCGGCGTTATCCGTTTTCGCCATCGGGTCTTCGACCTGACCGCATCGGCGCACGTGTGACGGGCGATCGTCATCAGCCACGCCCGCGCCGAGCCATCGTTGCGAAAACGCGGCAACGAACGCAGCGCCCTTACAAAAACCTCCTGGGCGAGGTCTTCGGCGTTGTCAGGGTCACCGAGGTGCCGACAGAGGTCGAGCACCGGTTGTTGGGCGGCTCGAATGAACTGTTCCGCGGCATGACGATCGCCGTCGCGGGCCCTGATCGCCAGGGCGGTCCAGTCCTCGATTCCCAAATGATGCCAGCCCGGGAACTGCAACGCCCGCCCGTGCGACAAAGTACCTATGGAGTGTTCGGATGCAGAGGTTTGGATTTCGGCCCGGATCGACGGGGAACAGGTCCTCGATCCGGTGGGTCTTGACCGCCACGTCGACGGTTGTGCTTCGTGCCGGGAATTCGAGGGAGCCAACCACCGACTGAAACGATCGATGGCCTTCCGACCCGTTGAACTGCAACCGATCGATCTGGCCCAGGTAGTGCTTCAGAAGGCCGGAGCACCCAATCTGGGAGCGGGGGAGTGGAAACGAACGTTGCTCGCTGCGGCCGGTCTGACGTTGCTGCTTCTTTCGATCCCGGGTGTTCTGTTCGGGAGTTCGATGCTGGGGACTGAACTGGGATCCTCCGAGCACCTGGGTCGACATCTCGGGGCTTTCAGTGCGGCCCTCGCCTTCGGATTCGTCTACGCGGCATGGCGTCCCGAACGCGCCGTCGGACTGATGCCGTTCACCTCAGCGCTGGGTGTCCTGATCCTTCTCACCGGAGTGATCGACATGGTCCGAGGTTCCTCAACCAGCCTGGCCGAGGCCAGCCACGTTCTTGAACTGGTTGGCATCCTGCTGGTCTGGGAGATCAGCGGGGGACGCCGTCACCTGCCAACGAGACTGAACCTCCGAAACGCGTAGTCGCAACGGCGAGTACGTTGCCGAGGACGGAGGTCGCTAAGCGACGATGTCGCGGCCGATGATCTCTTTCATAATTTCGTTCGTGCCGCCGTAGATCTTCTGCACCCGGGCGTCGCGCCATGCCCGAGCGATCGGATATTCCTCCATGTATCCGTACCCGCCGTGGAGCTGGAGACACCGGTCCATCACGCTGCACTCGAGCTCGGTGGTCCACCACTTGGCTTGAGCGGCATCCTCGGCCGTCAGTTCTCCGGCCAGGTATGCCTCGGTCTGACGATCGATGAAGACCTGAGCGATGTCGAGCTCGGTCCTCATTTCGGCCAACTCGAACTTGCTGTTCTGGAACGCACCGATCGGCTGACCGAACGCAGTCCGTTCCTTCACGTAGTCCACCGTCCATCGGTAGGCGGCGTGAGCGTGATGCACGGCGCTGATCGAAAGGCTCAGCCGCTCCCTCGGCAGGTTCCGGACGAGCCCGAAGAACCCCTGTCCCTCTTCGCCGAGCAGATTCTCGGCCGGGACTCTGACGTCGGTAAAGAAGAGCTCTGCGGTGTCCTGAGCGTGCATTCCGATCTTCTCGAGATTTCGGCCGCGCGTGAAACCTTCCATGCCCTCCTCCACGACGAGAAGGCTCATGCCGCGATGTTTCTGCGTTGGATCGGTCTTGGCGGCAACGATCACCAGCGACGAGTTGATGCCGTTCGTGATGAAGGTCTTCGACCCGTTCAGGATGTAGGTGTCGCCATCGCGAACCGCTGTGGTTCCGATGCCGGCAAGGTCGGAGCCGGTGCCGGGTTCGGTCATCGCAATTGCGGTCATCGAGTCGCCGGAGCAGATCCCCGGAAGCCAACGAGCCTTCTGCTCATCGTTCGTCATCTCGGTGAAGTAGGGAAGGCAGATGTCGTTGTGCAGGGTGATGCACATGCCGCTCGCCATCACACCGGCTCGCTGCACCTCTTCGTTGAACACCACGTGGAAACGCCAGTCATCGACACCGCCGCCTCCGTAAGCCTCATCCACCTCTATGCCGAGGAAACCCATCGAACCCGCCTTGCGGAACATTTCGATATCGACAGCACCCGCACCTTCCCACTTGTCGGCGTTCGGCACGATCTCTGCCTCGATGAAGGCCCTGGCGCTCTGGCGGAACTGTTCGTGATCATCATTGAGCAGGGTTCGCTTCAGCATGCTTAGACGTTACACAACGGCCGGGAACGGGGAGATGCCAGACGGCTGGTCGGTCGGCGTACCATTCCTTGGGTATGTCCGCTTCGAGCCTCGCAGGCGATACGCCTGACCTCGTGGTCGTCTTTGCAGCGGGCGCTGTGCCGACGACGAACCAGCTCGAACGATTGACGACGGGAGCCTCCAATGTCCGCACGATCGCAGCGGACGGCGGCGCCGACCACGCCCGTTCGATGGGTGTGCAAATCGACGTTGCGGTCGGTGATTTCGACTCCGCTTCCGACCAGGCGCAGATGTGGCTCCATCAGAATCGGGCCGACATTCGCGCCACCAGTCCGGCGAAAGATTTCAGCGATCTCGAACTGGCGCTGGAGGCGGCGATGGACCTCGCCCCCCAACGAATCGGTTTGCTCGGGGTCGGTGGCGGACGCATAGACCATCAGCTCGTCAACCTGATGGTCTTGGCCGACGAGCGGTGGCGCGACGTCGAAGTGCAGGCCTTCGCCGACGACTGTCTGATCACCGTGGTGAGATCCGAAGCGACGTTCATCGGTGAGCCCGGATCGCTGCTGACCATCCTGCCCGCCGGCGGTTCGGCCTCGGTCAGCACCGTTGGACTTCTCTACCCGCTCGACGGCGAGGAGCTCAGTCCGACTGCGGCCCGCGGGCTGAGCAATGTGATGGCAACCGACTCGGCCCGGGTGATCGTTGAAACCGGCGTAGTGCTGGTGATGCAGCCGCTTGCGGTCCAAGCGGATCTCGACAGCTCGGGTTCCGATGTCTAAGTCGAAGGTCGCCCGGGCTCAGCGACGCGCCGATCGCCGCGCCCGGCGTCGCACGTGGCCCCAGCGCCTGGTGATCCTTGTCAACGTCATCGGGATCTTCGCCGCGCTCGGAACCGCCTACGTGATCCGAAACAGCTACGGACGAATCGAGTCGATCGAACGGGTTGAACTGACCGGTTCGCTCACCCCGGCCGAACAGGACTCGCCAAAGGGCGAACGGGTACTGAACGTCCTTCTGGTGGGTTCCGATTCGTCGGCCTCGCTCGATCCCGACGATCCGATCAACGTCGGGCGTGAGGGTGAACGCAACGGTGACGTCATCATCGTGGCCCACATCGACGAACGGGACGGGACGGCGGCGCTGCTGTCGTTGCCACGGGATCTGTGGGTTCCGATCGCCGGACGGGATCGGGAGGCCAAGATCAACAGTGCCTTCTCGGTCGGAGGACCGGCCATGTTGATCGACACGATCGAACAGAACTTCGGTATTCCGATCAATCACTATGTAAACGTCGACTTCGCCGGCTTCCAAGGTTTGGTGGATGCGCTCGGCGAGGTTGATGTGTGGTTCGACGCTCCGGCCCGCGACTGGAACACAAGAACCAACTCGACCCAGACCGGGTTCTTCATGCCCGAGGCCGGATGCCAGGCCCTCGATGGGCCCACCGCGTTGGCCTACGTACGGTCTCGTTACTACCAAACCCTGGGCCCCGACGGTCAATGGGTTGGCGGCATCGCCGAGGCCAGTGACCTGAACCGCATCAAACGACAACAGGACTTCCTCAAGCAGGTCGCGGCCGAGGCGATTTCGTCCGGATCACGGAACCCGTTTGTTTTCGACGGGTTGGTCGATGCCGCGGTCGAACATGTGACGCTCGACCAGGAGCTTTCTCCGGCCCTGCTGCTCGATATCGGAGCGGCCTTCCGCGAGTTCGACAGCGAAAGCCTGCTGGCCTACAGCCTGCCGTCCGACTTCGACTTCGTCGGATCCGCCAGCGTGTTGTTCCCCAACGAGGAACAGGCCCTCCCGATGTTGGAACTGTTCCGGGGAGCTTCGGTTTCGGATCCACGAACGGTCCGAACCGAAATCGTCCATGTTTCCAGCCGCTCCGAGGAGGCCGAAGCAACGGCGCGATCCCTTCTGATCAGGGGATTTGGCGACGTGCCGGTGAGTCCAGCACCGCTGGAACACGTCGGGGTGGAGGTCCGTCACGGACCCAACGCCGCCCAGGCCGCAGAGGTGGTCGCCGCCGAACTGGCCCCGGGTGCCCGTTTGGTCCAGGTCAGCGGCCTGCCGGGGCGAACGATCGTGGTCGCCTATGGCGATGAACCCCCGGCCGTCGACCCCGATTCTGCCCAAGACGACGACGGAGTTGAAGGTGAACCCACCACCGACCCTTCCGCCGATGAAGCTTTGGTCGATTCTGATGCCGACGGTGGCGGTGAAATCCCCGAATCGGGGTTCAGCGAAGCCACTTGTGGCCGATAAGAGTTCTACGGGCGCGTAGTGGTCACGGACCGTCTGCGAATCAGGTAGTTCCACCCAACTAAGCCCCCGTGTTCATCATCGCTAGCCTGCAAAGGTTGGCGGGAACCTGAAATTCACGGAGAACCAAGTGGCAACGATTGCGGTAATCGGAACTGGATATGTCGGGCTGACGACGGGAGCGTGTTTCGCACACCTGGGCCACGACGTCATCTGCGCAGACATCGATCCGGACAAGATCGAACGACTCAAGAACGGCGAGATCCCCATCGTCGAGGAGGGACTGGATCGTGTCGTCGCCGAGGCGTTGGCTGCAGGCAAGATTCGCTTCGTGCTCGGCGCCACCAATGCGTCCGAACATGCCGAGTTTCACTACCTGTGCGTTCCCACCCCCCAGGGTGCCGACGGCTCCGCTGACCTCAGCTATCTCGAAGCCGCGGCGGCAGAGATCGGGCCCACGCTCCCGAAGAACAGCGTCGTCGTCAACAAGTCGACCGTGCCGGTGGGATCCACCGAGGTCGTCGCCAAGTTCCTCAACCGATCCGACGTCAAGGTGGTATCCAACCCCGAGTTCCTTCGCGAGGGCACCGCGGTTCAGGACTTCCTGAACCCCGACCGTGTGGTAATCGGAGCCAGCGACCAGGAAGCGGCAATTCGGGTTGCAGCGCTGTACAGCCGGGTGCGGGCTCCCATCATGGTGACCGATCCGGTCTCGGCCGAGACGATCAAGTACGCCAGCAATGCGTTTCTCGCCACGAAGCTGAGCTTTGTGAACGCCATCGCGACTCTCTGTGAACACGTGGGTGCCGACGTCAACGACGTCACCCTCGGCATGGGGTACGACAAGCGTATTGGCAAGGAGTTCCTCAAGCCCGGACCCGGTTGGGGCGGTAGTTGTTTCCCGAAGGACGTGGCCGCACTCGCCCGTATCGCCGAGGACTTCGGGTACGACTTCACGCTGCTGCGCGAGGTTCTGGCCGTCAACGAAGCGCAGTTTCAGCGCACGGCCCAGAAGGTGCTGGACGCCCTCGGCCCCGATGCCCAGGGCAAGAAGGTCGCCGCTTGGGGTCTCACCTTCAAGGCCGGCACTGACGATCTCCGCGAGTCTCCCGCGATCGAGGTGCTCCAGCGCGTCAGTGGAGCCGGCGCTCAGGTTGTGGCGTACGACCCCGCTATCCCGTCGGAGATTCCCCAACTTCCGCTCGTCCAGGTGGTCTCCGACCCGTTGGTCGCGGCCAAGGATGCCGATGTGCTCGTGGTCCTCACCGAGTGGCCCGAGTTCAAGTTCGTCGACTTCGACCAACTGGCTGACCAGATGGCGGGCCGCACCGTGATCGACGGCCGAAACCTGCTCGACCGCGCCATTCTGAAGCGCCGCAATTTCGAGGTCATCGGGATCGGACGCTGATGGAGCGGATCGTCGTCACCGGCGGCGCCGGATTCCTAGGCTCAAACCTCTGCCGCTACCTCCTCGAGCGGGGCGACGAGGTCGTCGCTCTCGACAACCTCGTCACCGGCTCGGAAGAGAACATCGCCGAGCTGTTTGGTCAGCCTGGATTCTCGTTCACGAATCAGGACGTCTCGAACCACATCTGGGTGCCGGGACCCGTCGATGCGATCATGCATCTCGCCTCGCCTGCTTCTCCGGTCGACTTTGAGAAGATCCCGATTCAGATCATGAAGGTGGGTGGTATGGGTACCCACAACTGCCTCGGACTCGCCCGGGCCAAGGGAGCCAAGTTCCACCTGAACTCCACCAGCGAGGTCTACGGCGATCCATTGGTTCACCCCCAGCCCGAAACCTACTGGGGCAACGTCAACCCGATCGGTCCTCGCGGCGTGTACGACGAGGCGAAACGATTCGCCGAGGCGATGACGCTGGCCTACCACCGCAAACATCAGATCGATGTGCGCATCGTCCGAACCTTCAACACCTACGGGCCGCTCATGCGTCCCGACGACGGCCGAGTGGTGAGCAACTTCATCACCCAGGCATTGCGCGGCGAAGCGCTGACGATCTACGGCGATGGAACCCAGACCCGCAGTTTCTGTTACGTGACCGATCAGATCGAGGGACAGCTCGCACTGCTGGACAGCAGCTACGTCGGCCCGGTGAACATCGGAAACGACGTCGAGTTCACGATGCTCGAACTGGCCGAGAACGTCGTGGACATCACCAACAGTTCGGGTGGCATCGTGCACCTGCCGCTGCCCGAGGATGACCCCACCCAGCGCAAGCCCGACCTCACGGTGGCGAACCGTGAGCTCGGTTGGCACCCCAAGGTGCCACTGCGTGAAGGGTTGGAGAAAACCACCGAATACTTCGCATCCAAACTCGGTATCTAACCGGGGTGGGGTGCCGCCTCGTCGAGGTGAGCGAGATGCGACGACCCGACTTGCACCCAGCAAGTAGGCTCGGTGGTGATGAGGGTTGCGGTCACCGTTGAGCAGTTCTGGCATCCGGTTCCCGGCGGCACCGCCCGTGCAACTCACAAGACTATTCGGGCGCTTCAGAGGGCCGGTACCGTCGATCTCATAGGCGTCGCCGCCGCCCATGGCGACGAGGAGGGCGAGGGTCGGGACCTCACCATCCCGGTGGTCCACAGCCGCTTGAAACGTCCGATCCTGTACGAATCGTGGCTCCGCCTGAACCGTCCGGCCTTCCCTGTGCAGGACTGCGACGTGATCTGGGCCTCGGCCATGGTGCCGCCCCCCGACCGAGGGATACCCATCGTTTCGACCGTGCACGATCTGGAATTCCTCGACCATCCCGAGTGGCACACCCGACGGGGCCGAAGTTTCTTCCCGCGGGCCTTCGAGGCCACCCGATCACGATCCCGCCTCATCGTGTGCCCGTCCCAGACCGTCGCCGATCGATGCCTGCTGGCCGGAGTGTCGAGCGAGAACATTCGAGTGGTGCCGTGGGGGGTCTCGCCCAGTCGGGTCGAGGCCAGTGAGACCGACGAGGTCCGAGCCCATTACAGCCTGCCCGATACGTTTGTCCTCTGGGTCGGCACGGTGGAACCCCGAAAGAACCTCCACGGTCTCATCGAGGCTCTGGTCCCGCTCGATGTCCCGCTTGTTGTCGTTGGACCCAAGGGATGGAACCTTCCCGATCACGACGCGATCCTGAGCCCGCTTGGGGATCGTTGTCACCGTCTGGGCCGGGTGTCGGATCGAGATCTTCACCGCCTCTACGCGGCCGCGTCGGTTTTTGCGTTCCCGTCCCACGCCGAAGGTTTCGGTCTGCCGGTGCTGGAAGCCATGGCGCAGGGGACACCGGTCGTGACCTCATCGGGCACCGCCACCGAGGAGGCCGCCGGGGGCGCAGCCCTTCTGGTCGATCCGGCCGAGCCGGAGTCGATCGCCGACGGCATCGCCAGTGTGCTGGGGAATGAAGAGTTGTCGGCCCGGCTGACCGCGCTCGGTCTCGACCGGGCCCGAGCGATGAGCTGGGACGCCACCGCCACCGGCTATCACGCGGCGTATACGGACGCCGGTCGCTGAGATGGACACCATCGGTATCAACCTTCTGTGGCTCCAACCGGGGGTCGTGGGTGGCAGCGAGGAGTACACGCTCAGCCTGCTTCGAGCGATCCACGAACTGGATCCGCTCGATCTCGAATTGAGACTGTTCGCTCAGCCCGCCCTGCTGGATCATCATCCCGACCTTGCCCAGCGGTTCGAGGTGACCCAGGCGCCGCGGCTTCCCGTTGGCAAGGTGGGTCGAGTCGCAGGTGAACACACCTGGCTGGCCCGTCAGACCAGCCAGCTGGCGCTGGTTCATCACGCCGGTGGTGTCGTTCCCTCCGCCAGTCCGACCACCGCGTTGCTCACCGTCCTCGACCTCCAACCGCTCGAGATGCCCGAGAACTTTGGTCGGGTGAAGCGCGTGTGGCTGGGCCAGATGATCCCACGGTCGGTCGACCAGGCCGACCTGATCGTGGTGCCCAGTGAATTCACCGGGCATCGGCTCACCGAACTGCTCGACGTGGATCCCAAACGAATTCGAGTGGTGCCCTTCGGGATGGCGGCGCCAGAGCAGCCGGTCGCTCCGGCCGGCCATCCGCCAAACCCGCCAATGTTTCTGTATCCGGCGATCGCCTACCCCCACAAACGTCACGTTGACCTGATCGAAGCGTTCAGCCTGTTGAGGGTCGAACACCCGGAAGCAAACCTCGTGTTGACCGGAGGGGTCGGTCCCGAGACCGAGGCGTTGCGGGCCACGATCGAATCTCATCGCTTGGGCGGTGTGGTCGAAATGCCCGGCCGAATCGAACGAACCGAACTCGATCGGCTCTACGCATCGGCGACGGCGGTGGTGATCCCCTCAGAGTACGAAGGATTCGGCCTGCCCGCCCTGGAGGCGATGAATGTAGGGACGCCGGTCATCGTTGCCAATGCCGGTTCGCTGCCCGAGGTGGTCGCCGACGCCGCGGTGGTTGTGCCGCCGCGGGATCCGGTTGCGTTGGCAACCGCGATGGCAGGGATGATCCGCAACCGCGACCGTGCTCAGCAGCTTGGTCAGGCGGGCCGCGAACGAGCGGCCAAGTTTCAGTGGACAAACTCCGGGGCGGCGCTGGTTGAGGCGTACCGTGATGCTCTTGATCGCATCGCCTTCGTCTGAGAGTCACCGATGCGAATCCTGATTCTGTGTCCCCATTTCGCCCCTGATCTGCACGCGGCAACCGGTGAGGTGATGACCCAGCTGGTGAAGTCACTGGCAGCCCGCGGGCACACCGTCGACGTGGTCACCTCGTTGCCCTGGTATCGCGATCACAGCGTCGAGCCCGAGTGGCGGGGCCGACCGGTGCGGCGGGAGGAGACCGATTTTGGTTCGGTGACCCGGGTGTGGCCGTTCCCGACCGACAAGGGCAGCATCGTTTCTCGGGCCGTCGCGTTTGCGGCCCAGACCGGACTGTCGCTGGTGGTGTCGGCGGTCAAGAAACGACCCGACGTGGTGTTGTCCATGTCGCCGCCGATCTTCTTTGGCACCGCGGGCAGACTGCTCGCCCGCCGGTTTCGAGTGCCGTTCGTGTTCAACGTGCAGGACATCTTTCCCGACGTCGCGGTCGATCTCGGCATGCTCAACAACGAGCGGGTCATCTCGGCGGCGAGATCGCTGGAACGCAACCTGTACGCCAAGGCCGACGCCGTCACGGTGCTCAGCGAGGATCAGGCTTCGAATGTCCGTCGGAAGATGGCTGCGGAGCGGGCCGATCGGGTGCGGATCATTCCCAACTTTGTCGACACCGGACGGGTAAGGGTCGTGGACCGTCAGACCGACTACCGGCGCCGCAACGGCATTGGCGACGAACTGGTGGTGATGTATTCGGGGAATGTGGGCTTCAGCCAAAGTTTCGGCCTCGTTGAGGCGGCAGCGCATCACTTCGCCGAACGGGCCGACATTCGATTCGTGATCAACGGCGAAGGCGCGGCCCGGGCCGAGGTCGATCGATGGGCGGCCGAGCTGCCGAACGTCACGGTGACCGATTTCGCGCCTCGGGAGCAGGTCTCCGACGTTCTGGGAACCGCCGACCTCCACCTGATCCTGCTGTCGGCAGGTCTGGCCAAATCGAGCACGCCCAGCAAGCTCTACGGAATCCTCGCCGCCGGTCGGCCGGTGTTGGCCTCGATCGACCGGGGGAGCGACGCCGATCGGGTGATCGAACGTTCCGGCGCAGGAATTGTGGTGCCTCCCGATGACGCCGAACCGTTCATCGAAGGACTCGAGTCTCTGCTCTCCGCCCCTGGTGAGCTCGTTCGAATGGGCCAAATGGCCTATGACTTTGTGGGCCAGCTGATCACTCCGGACCAGCAGGCAGAGGCATATGAGCATCTCTTCGAAGAGCTTATTGACCGCTAACCTGAGAGGTCCCCCTCAAGCAAAGGCGAACACCCATGCGCGCAGTAGTTCTCGTCGGTGGATTCGGCACCCGTCTCCGTCCGCTCACCCTTTCGGCCCCCAAGCAGATGTTGCCGGTAAATGGCGTCACGATGCTGGAACGAGTGGTCACCAATCTCGCTCGAGGCGGCGTTACCGAGGCGGTCCTCGCCCTCGGCTATTTGCCCGAGGTGTTCCAGGCCGAGTTTCCCTCTGGCGAGATCGCCGGAGTGAAGATGCACTACGCGGTTGAGCCAGAGCCCCTGGACACCGGCGGTGCCATTGGCTTCGCAGCCCGTTTCGCCGGCTTTACCGATGACACGTTCATCGCCCTAAACGGCGACGTGATCAACGATCTGGATATCGCGGGGCTCGTGGCCCAGCACAAGGCCTTCGGTGGAGAGGGCACCATTCACCTCACCCCGGTCGAGGATCCGTCCCGGTTTGGTGTGGTCCCGATCGACGCCGAGGGGCGGGTCGAGGCGTTCATCGAAAAGCCGCCGGCGGACGAAGCGCCGAGCAACTGGATCAATGCCGGCACCTATGTTCTGGAACCCTCGGTTCTCGACCGGATGCCCGAGGGCGAGAAGGTCAGCATCGAACGGGCCGTGTTCCCCGACATGGTTGCCGACGGGCAACTCTACGCGGTCCAGCGGGACGGCTACTGGGTCGATGCCGGTACCCCCGAGAGTTACCTCAAGGTTGCCCTCGACCTCGTAAACGGGGTTCGGAGCAACGAGCCGGCCGTCGCGGCCGACACCACCGTTGCGCCAAGCGCCACCATCATCGGCTCGATCGTGGGTTCGGGCGCCGTTATTGACGCGGGCGCACACGTGGAGGGGTCCATGATCCAACGCGGCGCTCATATCGGAGCCAACGCCCGGGTCGTCACCTCGATCGTCGGGCCTAATGCTCTCGTCGGCCCCGGCGCCTCGCTCGAAGCTCTCACCGTCGTCGGAGATTCGGTGACCGTGGAATCAAACAGCGTTCACGTTGGCGCAAAACTCCCGGACGTGCCCAAGGAGTAATTTGTAGTTGGCGTCGGTTGCGAGAACAATCGGCGCATGAACTTCGAGACGATTCTCTACAGCGTCGACGACAATGTCGCCCACATCCGGTTGAACAACCCGGACGGGGCCAATGCGGTCACGCCCCTCTTTTCGTCCGAACTTCGCCAGGCGATGCTCGAGGCCCATATCGACGATGAGGTCCGCGCCGTGTGTGTCACCGCCGAGGGGAAGGTGTTCTGCGCGGGCGGTGATCTCAAGCTGTTCGCCGGCGAGGGAGAGAACGTCGGCCGGGTCGCTTCGGACATGTTGACCGATTATCACGGTGCGCTCTACCGGATGAACGCCATGCCCAAACCGGTGGTGGCGGGGATCGGGGGAACCGCTGGCGGAGCGGGTATGTCGCTGATGGCGGCGTTTGACCTCGTGGTGGCCTCGGAGAACGCCAAGTTCATCATGGCCTACACCAAGGCTGGCGTTACTCCTGACGGCACGAGCACGTACTTCCTCGCCCGCCATGTTGGCGTTCGACGAGCTCTGGACCTCGTTCTCAACAACAGGATGCTGAGCGCCGAGGAAGCCGAGCAGTGGGGTCTGGTCAACCGGGTGGTGCCTAAGGGTGAGGCCGACGACGCCGCGATGGGTATGGCGAAAGAATTGGCGGCGGGACCCGGTTTCGCCCTGGGGCACGCCAAGAAGCTGGTGTACGAGGGGTTCGACAGCTCTCTGCCGGAGGCGGGCGAGCGGGAGGCCGAGGTGTTCCTTTCGGCTTCGCTGCACCCCGACGGGTTGGAGGGCATCGCTGCGTTTGCCGAGAAACGAACGCCGCAGTTCAACCGGAAGTAACGTTCGTCCATGGCTCGCACAACCGAGAGACAGGCGGCCGGGGTCGCCGTGCCCGCCGACGAGAGTGGTCGTCGATCCACTTCGTCCTTTGCCAAGAGTGTGCTGGCGGAAGCGGTGCGGGATTCCGCGCCCGACGCCGCCGCAGCTATTGAGGCCGAGTCGAATTGGCGCCGCGGCTATCACCGACACTTCGTGGCAGCCGCCGAAGCCGGGATCGCGAGTCCGGCCGATGCCAACGGGATCGCTCGCAGAGGTCTCGCCGCTGTCGCTGAACAGATCCGCTTTGTCCGGTCCGGTGATGATCGTCCCCTGTCGGAGGTGATGTCGGGCGCAGCTACCGCGGGTGGATTCGACACCCAGGTGGTTCCGGCCACCCCCGGCGATCGGCCCACGTATTCGGTGCCATATGGCGGGCGGGATCTGTCGAACGAAGACCTTCGTCGCCAACTCGAACTGTGGGTGAGCGACGGGGTGATCGAAGTAGGCGCGGCCGAAGGGGTTGAGGAGGTGCTGGCCAATCCAGAGTGGCTCGACCTTTCCGACCTCACGTTCGTGGTCCTCGGGGCCGGAGCCGAGTTGGGTCCGTACCCGGCATTGATGGGACTGGGCGCCACCGTGGCCGCTGTCGATCTGCCGAGACCCGAGATCTGGGACCGTCTCCGCGCCCGTGCCGGTGACCGCAGCCGGCTGTTGATGCCCAGTCGGGACGGCCAGGCTGGTGCCGATCTCACCACCGATCTGCCCGAGCTTCGTGACTGGCTCGATTCGATCGATGGCCCGATCGTCCTCGGTGGGTATGCCTACGCCGATGGCGAGGCTCACCTGCGCGTATCGGTCGCCCAGGACGCACTGATTCGCCATGCCATCGCCACCCGACCCACCGGGCACGTGTCCGTGGCCCACCTGCTCACACCGACCGACTGTTTCGCAGTGGATGAAGACACCGCCGAGGCGTCCCGAACGGCGTGGGCGGCGCGTCCGCTGGGTCTCCGAATGACCCAGGGAGCACTTCGGAAGCTCTCTGGTGACCGGTTGTTCCACCAGGCGATTCTCGAGTGTCTCGATGGCAAGGAGGGATACCGGTCTGCAGTCTTCGACACGCTCGTGACCGAACAGGGACCGAACTATGCCCTCGCCAAGAGAATCCAGGAGTGGCGGGCGATCGATGGTCGGGCCGCAGGCCTTCGGGTCTCGGCCAATGTGAGCCCCAGCAGCAACACGAAGTCGGTCACCAAGAACCGGGCGCTTGCGGCCGCCTATCGAGGCGCAGGAATGTTCGGGATTGAGGTGTTCGAACCCGATACGACCAACGCCCTGATGGCCCTGCTGCTGATCCGGGATCTGCGGTCCACCACCTGTGCGTCGGATCCCTACACCGAGTTGGCGAACCCGCTGCAACTGCTGAGCGACTCGGCCGCCCACGGTGGCCTCTGGCGCAGCCCGTACAAAACCCGAACCGCGCTCCCACTCGCCGCCATCCGCGGCCTCCTTAGGAGCGGGTGAGGTTGGTGAGGGTGAGGACCAGTTCACCCCGGTCGTTGCTGGCTTCGAGGTCGACGGTTCCGGTGATTCGCCATTCGTCGTACCCCTGAGGGTCCGAGATGATCTGGGTCACGACGCCAGTGGAGGACTCCCACATGAACTTCGCCGGCGACCGTGCCTCGGCATCGACCATCACCGTGTCGTGTTCCTCGCGGTAGGGAGCAAAGAGCTGTCCTGCGCCCTCGAGGGGAATACGGTTTGCTCGATGGAAGGCGAGCTCCTCCACGTATTTCCACATGCGATTTCGCAATAGAACGCTGAACGCCTTGGTCTGGCTGAAGTCGACCAGGGGGGCCGGGGGAGCCGGTGCCGTTTCGGAGTCGTCGGGGTTTCGTAGATTCTCCCACTCGTCGATGAGAGACGAGTCGACGGTCCGGATAACGACATTCAGCCAGTCGATGATTTCGTCGATCTCCGGTGTTCTGGCATCGATGGGCACGTTCTGGATCAGCCCCTTGTACACATCGGACAGGTAGCGCAGCAGAACACCCTCACTGCGTTTGAGGCCGTGATAGTTGATGTACTCGACGATCGTCATCGCCTCGGTGAGCATCTCCCGAACGATGCTCTTGGGGCGTGGGGTGTACTGCCCCACGTAGGGGTAACGGGCCCGGAACTGGTCGAAGTGCCGGTAGATCCAGTCACGATCGGGTTGGGGTGGGCGAACCTCTGACAGCCGCTCCATCCGTTCCTCGTATTCGACGCCCCGGCTCTTCATTTCGTTCATCAACTCGGTCTTGGCCCTATCCAACTGGGCGGCCACGATGACGCCCGGATTCTCCTGCACGGCTTCGACGATGCTCAGCACCCGAAGATGGTGGGGAGTCTTCTGCGATGCGGTCGATGACTCGGGTTCTTCGTCGGCGACAGGTTCGGGCTCCTCCGAATCCGAATCCGACTCCTCGAAGTACTCGTCGTACAGGACCGCCGGAGATTCGTCGTCCGGTTCTTCGGCCTCGTGGGCGTAGTCGTCGAACTCGGTCGATTCGAGATCGTCGATCGCCTCGATGGCCCACAGGCTGAGCGGTTGATGCAGAGCGAACTCGTCCTGCACATCGAAGGTCACCCGGACCCGCCGGCCGAGTTCGTCGGGTTCGTCGGGGAACTCCAACAGGTCCGCCTCGCGCAGCGATCGGTAGATCCGGATCGCCTGACGTTGGTGGCCCCGTTTGCGGCGATCGGTCTCGTGGTTCTCCTTCAGCAGCCGTTTCATGGCCCGACAACCGTCGCCGGGTCGGTCGAGCACGTTCAGCATCATCTGGTGGGTCACGTCGAAGCTGCTGGTCAGCGGTTCCGGATCGCCATTGACCATGCGGTTGTAGGTGTCCTCGGTCCAGTGGGTGTAGCCGCGTTCGGGGGCCTGCTTCTTCTTGGGTTTCTTCTTGCTGTTTGACGTGGCTGACTTCTCTTCGGCCCTGGCGTTCTCCACCACGTGCGGCGGCGCCTGCACCCAGACGTGCCCCTCGGTGTCGAACCCGCGTCGGCCGGCCCGTCCTGCGATCTGTTTGAACTCGCGGTTGCTCAGCAGCCGGTTGGATCGGCCGTCGTACTTGCAGAGCTGGGTGAACAGCACCGACCGGATCGGCACGTTGACACCAACCCCGAGCGTGTCGGTTCCGCAGATGATCTTCAGCAGGCCCTCCTGGGCCAGCTTCTCGATCAGGAGGCGATACTTCGGGAGGAGGCCGGCGTGGTGAACACCGACACCGCCGGTGATCCAGCGGCGCATGTCCTTCCCGATCGGGGTGTCGAATCGAAACCCACCGATCGTTTCCTTCACCTTCGCCTTCTCTTCCTTGGTGAGGGGGTCGAGGCTGAGGTAGTTCTGGGCGGCTTCGGTCGCTTCCCGCTGGGTGAAGTGCACGATGTAGATGGGCGCTCGTTCGACCTCGAGAAGTTCCGAGACCGAAGCGTGCAACGTGGTGTGCCGGTATTCGAAGTTGAGTGGCACCGGTCGGTCGATGGACTTCACGGTGACGGTTGGGCGTTGTGATCGTTCGGTCAGGTCGCGCTCGAAGAATTGGGTTGGCCCCAGCGTGGCGCTCATCAGGCAGAACTGCGTCTTGGTCAACTCGAGCAGAGGAACCTGCCAGGCCCAACCCCGCTGAGGGTCGGCGTAGTAGTGGAACTCGTCGACGACCGCCGAATCGACCGCAGCCCGTGACCCTTCCCGGAGAGCGAGATTGGCCAGGATCTCTGCGGTGCAACAGATGATCGGCGCATCACCGTTTATAGATGCGTCGCCGGTCACCATCCCAACGTTCTCCGCACCGAAGTCACGGCTGAGGCTGAAAAACTTCTCACTCACCAACGCCTTGATCGGCGCCGTGTAGTAACTGCGTTCACCTCGCTGCAGGGCGGCATAATGAACGGCGGCACCCACCAGGCTCTTGCCCGAACCGGTCGGGGTGTTCAGAATGACGTGGTTGCCGCTGTATAACTCGAGGATCGCTTCGAGTTGATGGTCGTAGAGCTCGAGGCCCTGCTGGGTGGTGAACTCGGTGAACCCATCCAGCAGTTCACTCTCATCCACCAGCGAATCGTACTCCACCGGACGGACGCACCCGCTGGCCGTCTGGCGGCTCTTTTCGATTCAACGGACATGCTTTGACACGAAAAGACCGGCTTCGAGACGTTCACCCAGAAAGATCAATGCCCACGGAGAACGTCCGATGGGTTCTTCGTGAGAAGACGTCGTCTATCGCGCCCGTCTGGTGTCTGCCTGGCCTCGATTCTGATGGCCCCGATTCTGGTGGCAGCGGTTCTGTTGAGTGGGACGTCGCCCGCATCGGCTCAGGATGTCCCGCAGTTGGTTCGTCTCGAGCCGTCGTTCCGCGATGAAGGGGTGGAACTCCTCGAACGGGAGCTCGAACTGCTGCTGCAACTCGCCGACACCGACTTCGAGGCGCAGTGGCTCCAGATCGTGGCGGAGTTGACGGGAGTCGAAGATCGCGGCGCCCAATGGTTGGAGACGGTGTTCGGCGATGCCGACCCACCGCTCGTTCTCGCCACCACACTGGGACCCCTTCCCGCAGCTCCCACTGGCCTCATCGCTGCGCCCAACCCGCCTCAACAGTTGTACCGGCAAGCGATTGCCATCGTGACGTCGGCCTCTCTGAGCGCTGCTGGCCCACCCACACCCCGTGGGTTCGGGGAGCAGCCGATCCTCCCGACGCAGGCCGGTGCCGGGCCCGCGGCCCTCGAACCGCCCAGTTCCGGTCTCGAATCCGATCTGGTTCTCATCGTGCTCGGCATCCTGATGGGGGTGCTCGCCGTTGCCGGGTTCACCTTCCGTAGGCGAGACGCCGAACGTCAACAGCTGGTCACCGAGGCGATGACCGACCCCCTCACCGGATTGGCCAATCGTCGTCGGCTCGATCTCGATATCTCACGGCGCAATCTGAATGGTGAAAAGGGGGTTGCGGTGGCGATGCTCGACATCGATCACTTCAAGGATCTGAACGATCGCCAGGGCCATGTAGTGGGCGACACCGTGCTCCAGGTGGTAGCCGAGGTCATCTCCAAGAACGTGAGGGTTCAGGACGTCGTCTACCGCTTCGGCGGCGAAGAATTCTGCGTATTACTGCCGGACGCTTCGGAAGCCGAAGCGATCGGAGTCCTGGAACGAGTGCTGGCCCACGTTTCCGAGTTGGATCTCAGCGGAATCGGTGAATCCATCACCATTTCGGGTGGTGTGTCGTCCGATCACGAACTCACCATTCGGTCGAACCTCGAGTTGGCCGATCGAGCCCTGTACTCGGCCAAGGACCAGGGCCGCGACCGGGTGATGGCCTTCTCGCAGGAGGCATAGCGGTCGCGAGACCGACCTCAAGACGGACCGGTTAGGGAAGTTCCTCAAACGTCACGCCGGCGTGCTCCTGCAGCGCTTCGATGAGGGCATCGCCCATCGCTGTGGCCGGGGTCCAGAATCCGCCCGGGGTTTGCTCGGCGCTGGTGCGGCCCAGCGTCAGAGCCGCCTCGGTGAGCATCCGCGCCGTGCAGCCGTACCCGGGATCGCGGTCGCCGGTGACTCGGGTTCGCACTACGTCGCCGTCGTCGGTGGTGCCCCGCAGCACGATGTTGAAGTAGCCGTCCATCTGTTGTTGAGGGGTTGGACCCTCGCCAGGGGAGGGGAGAACGTATTTGTTCAGAAGTGACCGGGCGGGCCCGATCGCCGACAACCCGACGAACCCGCCGAGACCGGCGATCATGGCTCCCGCCTTTGCGGCGCCGATGGGACCGTCACCGGTCGCCATTTCCTCGCTATAGCGGAACTCGCCCCACGGTTTGCCGAGCAGAGCGTGGGAGCGGTGCACCACCTTGGTGTTGGTGGCAGCCATCACGAACGGCGCCAACCAGACGTCCTCGTCGTCATGATGTCGCAGACCGCTCAAGCTGGGCTGACGCACGCCGGTTCGGTCACCGTCGGGAGCAAGGGCATACGGATTGCTGAGCACCTTGCGGATCGAGGGGTCGGCCGCCATCTCCTGCTGCATCGTCATCATGCTGGCGATCGTGCCGCCGCTGGCACCACCCTTCATTGCCTTGACGATCAGTTCCACCCGGGTTGCCGGTTGTTGGTACCGCTGCTGAGACAGGGACTGGGTGA